>CAMWRK010000013.1 GCA_947176655.1 uncultured Prevotellaceae bacterium
GTTCTCGTTCAGATACGACGCTCCGCTGGACATGAGGATGAACCGGACGGGGCGCCTCACCGCCAAGGATATTGTGGCCGGATACACGGAGGAACAGTTGGCCGACATCCTGTATCTGTATGGAGAACTGAAACAGAGCCGCCGTCTGGCAGCGGCAATAGCCAAGGCACGCGGGCAGAAAGACATCGCCACCACAGGGCAACTGGCCGAAATAGTGACACCGCTGCTTGGGCATGACAGGGAAAAGAAAGATCTGGCACGCGTGTTCCAGGCTATGCGCATAGAGGTGAACGGAGAAATGAAGGTGCTCAAACAGATGCTGACAGGAGCGACAGACCTTCTGGCTCCGGGAGGACGACTGGTGATAATGACATACCACAGTCTGGAAGACAGGATAGTAAAGAACCACATAAAAGGCAAGGACACAGCGGATAGCGCGGACGGCAATGCAATGATATACGGCCACTCCAGTGCCATACTGAAAGCAGTAAACAGAAATGTAACAACGGCGTCTGCCGAAGAACTCGCCGCCAATCCGAGAAGCAGGTCGGCAAAACTGCGAATCGCCGAGAAGATATGAAAGAGGACAAGACAACACCGGAAAAGGACGCGACAAAGAAGTCCGGACTGCACTCTCTGATGGGCAGCCACCACAACGACGAGGCCACGCTGAGACAGTGGCAGAGCATGTGGCGGCAGATAAGCATTGACGGACAGTGGTTCAGGAAACAGATAGGGGTGATTCTGCTGGCAGTATGCGGAATAATCCTCTACATCACGTGCAGGTATCAGGCACAGCAGGAGATAATACTGGAGGAGCAACTGACAGAGAGTCTCCAGGACTGGAAGTTCAGGACGCTGACACGAAGCAGCGAACTGACACTGAAAACCAGACAGAGCAGGATAGAGAGAGTACTCAGGGAGTTCGGAGACACCACACTGACAGCAGGAACGGAGGCTCCAATCACCATCACCGCAGAATAACGACAAACGCACACGGCCATGACCCCGGACAAGAAAAACAGCATAGGACGTTTCCGCATCATTGTCATATCCATGACAGTGCTGGGTCTGTATATACTTGGCACTGCATTATACACCATGCTGGCACGCCAGGAGTACTGGACCGTCGTGAGCAAAAAGTTCATCAAGAACAATGTCGGCATTCCGGCCACACGCGGCAACATATACGACTGCAAAGGCAGACTGCTGGCGGGTTCCATACCGGAATACCACCTGTACATGGACTATGTGGCTTCCGACAAGAACAACGAGAAAGCAAGAGCCAGGACACAGCACTGGAGAGACTCCGCGCTGAGAGCCGACATGGACAGCATAGCGGACGGACTGGCAAGGATATTCCCCGACAAGAAGAAGGGGCACAAAGCCACGGCAAAATGGTTCCGCGACAGACTGCTGGAGGGGCAAAGGCGCAAGAGCCACGCATGGAGGATATACCCGCGCAACGCTACATACATACAATACAAGGCATGCAAGGAACTGCCCCTGTTCCGCGAAACGGCCTACAAGGGAGGGTTCTACTGCAACCGCGTCATGCAAAGGAAGCACCCTTACGGCTCACTTGCCGCAAGAACACTCGGCAGTCTGAGAGCGGACACCAACGCGGCGAAAAACGGACTGGAACTGAGCTATGACAGCATACTGCGCGGCAAGGACGGCATAAGCCACCGCATGAAGGTGAGGGACAAGAGAGTGAGCATAGTGGACATGAAGGCCGAAGACGGGCACGACCTCGTAAGCACCATTGACGTGGACATACAGGACATGGCGGAAAAGACGCTGGTGGCCAAACTGAAAGAACCTTCCGTAAACGGAGAATGCGGCATGGCAATAGTGATGGAGGTTGCCACGGGCGAGGTGAAAGCCATAGTGAACATGCACCGCGGCAAGGACGGCAGCTACTACGAGTCCGTGAACAGTGCCGTGAGCATGCTGATGGAGCCAGGATCGACATTCAAGACGGCAAGCATGATGCTGGCCATGGACGAGGGCAAGGCTTCGCTGAACACCACGGTGAACTGCGCAGGAGGACAGTATCTCATGCACGGACGTAAAATGAAAGACCATAACTGGCACCGTGGAGGATACGGCATACTTACCTTCTCGCAAATTCTGGAACAGAGCAGCAACATAGGCGTGAGCCGCATCATAGACGAGGCATACGGCAGCAATCCGCAGGCCTACGTGGACGGACTGAAACGTATGGGCATAGGCATGCCGCTGAACCTTCCTTTCGTAGGAAAAGGCGAGCCCATAATGCCCCAGCCGAACGACAACCAGCGGCGCAGGACAAACAGTAGAATCAGATACTGGAGCAAGTCGGACCTGCCGTGGATGAGCATAGGCTACGTGATACAGCAACCGGTGATAAGCACACTGACATTCTACAATGCCATAGCCAACGGCGGCAAGATGGTGAAGCCCAAATTCATACGTGCCGAGATGTGCGACGGCGAGATAGTAAGGGAGTTTCCCACGGAAGTGCTTGTGGAACAGATATGCAAGCCATCCACGCTGGCAGACATACAGTACTGTCTGGAGAATGTGGTGTCCAAGGGTCTGGGACGCAAGGCCGGCAACGGCGGCAGACTGTTCAGCGTGAGCGGCAAGACCGGCACGGCACAGGTGGCCAAGGGCAGACAAGGATACCACAGCGGCGTTCCCCGATATATGGTAAGTTTCTGCGGATATTTCCCCTCCGAAGCTCCGAAATACAGTTGCATAGTGTGCATTGTCAAGGATGGTCTGCCCGCTTCAGGCGGCGGACAGTGCGGGCCGGTGTTCAGCAAGATATCCCAGTTCATCATGACACAGAACTCGGATCGCTGTGCCTCGGAAATGGCAGACAGCCTGTCTGTCTTCACACCGTCGGTAAAGGAAAAACGCGCTACTGCGGACGGACAGAGTCTGGCACTGGTGCCTGATGTCAATGGAATGGGTGCCAAGGATGCGGTATTCGAGATGAAGAAACGCGGGCTGAGAGTGCAGCTTCGCGGAAGCGGCGCGGTGAAGATCCAGAGCATAGAAGCCGGAACGGAAGTGAAGCAGGGTGAAACGGTACGGCTGGTACTGGAATGACGCGGACGCATATAAATATAGATAAGGTATATGACACTATCGGAACTGACATGCAATTGCAAGCCTCTCGACATCATCGGCAATGCCGGGGTTGAAGTCACTGGCATAGAGATCGATTCGCGGGCAGTAAAGCCAGGCACAGCATTCATAGCCATGCGCGGAACGCAGACCGACGGACACCGCTACATAGACAAAGCTGTGGAACTCGGTGCAAGTGTGATAGTATGCGAGACAGTGCCGGAGACGAAAGTATCAGGCGTCACATACGTCACATACAACAACACGGAGGACGTGGCAGGAATGCTGGCAACGACATTCTACGGCAACCCGACAACGAGAATGAAACTCGTGGGTGTGACCGGAACAAACGGCAAGACCACCATTGCCACGACACTATACAACATATTCCGCAGGATGGGTGTCAAGTGCGGACTGTGTAGCACCGTATGCAACTATATCGACGGCAAAGCCGTCCCCACCGAATGCACCACACCTGACCCAGTAACACTGAACCGTCTGCTCGGCAGAATGGCCGACGAGGGGTGCGAATATGCCTTTATGGAGGTTAGCAGCCATTCCGTGGCACAAAAGAGAATAGCAGGCCTGAGATTCGCGGGTGGTATATTCACCAACCTGACACGCGACCATCTGGACTATCACGGAACCTTCGAGAACTACCGTGATGCGAAGAAGGGATTCTTCGACATGCTGCCCAAGGGTGCCTTCGCCGTGACAAATGCCGATGACAGAAACGGCATGGTGATGACACAGAACACCGCAGCAACGGTGAAGACATATTCCATACGCGAAAAGGCAGACTTCCATGCCAGGATAATGGAGGAGAGTTTCGATGGCATGAACGTGTGCATGGACGGCATGGAGGTGTTCCTGCAGTTCGTGGGGCGTTTCAACGTACAGAACCTGCTGGCCGTATACGGTGCGCTGAGGATGATGGGCATGGAACGGCAGGAAGCCCTTGTACAGCTGAGTGCCATGCGCCCCGTCAACGGCAGATTCGAGACCATACGCTCCGACCGGGGAGTGACAGCGATAGTGGACTACGCCCACACTCCTGATGCCCTGAACAATGTGCTGGCCACCATAAACGAGGTGCTGGCAGGAAATGGACTGTGCTGGACCGTGTGCGGAGCCGGCGGCAACCGCGACAAAGGCAAACGACCGCTCATGGCACGTGAGGCGGCCATGCAGAGCGACCGCGTGATAATAACCAGCGACAACCCGCGCAACGAAGAGCCGCAGGACATCATCAACGACATGCTGGCCGGTCTGAGTGCAGAGGACATGAAGAAGACCATAGCGATTGCCGACCGCAGGGAGGCCATACGCACCGCATGCATGATGGCTGGAAAAGGCGACGTGATTCTGGTGGCAGGAAAAGGACACGAGGATTACCAGATAATAAAGGGGGTGAAACACCACTTCGATGACCACGAGGTGATACGCGAAGCCTTCGGGATGGAATGACAACAGACGATAAAACCGGATAATATCTACACACGATGCTATACTATCTCTTCCGTTACCTGGAACAATACGGCATAAGCGGCGCAGGAATGTGGCAATACATCTCGTTCCGCGGCCTGCTGACTCTGGTACTAAGCCTGCTCATATCAATGTGGTTCGGCCAGTACTTCATCAAATGGATGAAACGGCGAGACATCAGCGAGGCGCAGCGCGACAGCAGCATAGACCCATACGGCACAGAAAAGAAAGGCGTGCCGACGATGGGCGGAATAATAATCATCGTATCCATCATAGTGCCATGCCTGCTTTTTGGCAGACTGCGCAACATCTATATGCTGATGATGCTGGCAACGACACTTTGGCTCGGCGTAATCGGTTTTGCTGACGACTACCTGAAACTAAAGAACAACAAGGACGGGCTGCGCCCCATATACAAGCTGGCCGGACAGGCTTTGCTGGGACTGGCAATAGGTCTGACTCTGTGGCAAAGTCCCGATGCCGTGATACGCGAGAACATAACCATAAGCAGACACGACAACACCGAGACCATAGCACATAAGAGCGAACCGGTCAAGAGCACCATAACCACTATTCCATTCGTAAAGAACAACAATCTGAGTTACAGCAGGTTGTTCTCCTTTATGGGTAAATACAGCACGGCTGCCGGATGGATATTCTTCGTGCTGATGGTCACTTTCGTTGTGATGGCCGTAAGCAACGGCTCCAACCTGAACGACGGGATGGACGGCATGTGCGCTGGAAATTCAGCCATAATGGGCGTAACACTCGCCATACTGGCATACGTGTCAAGTCACATAAACCTGGCCGGTTATCTGAACATAATGTTTGTACCAGGCTCGGAGGAACTCGTGATATTCCTGCTTGCCTTCGTAGGGGCGCTGATAGGGTTCCTGTGGTATAACGCCTACCCTGCACAAGTATTCATGGGCGACACTGGCAGCCTGACTATAGGAGGCATCATTGCGGTGACGGCGATAATAATACACAAGGAGCTGCTGGTGCCAGTGATATGCTTCGTATTCCTGGCAGAGAGCATCAGTTCGATGTTGCAGACAAGAGTGGCCGCCATGGGGAACAAACGCGGCAAGAAGTGGAGAGTATTCAAACGCGCTCCAATACACGATGCATTCCGCATCAAGCCCGGACAGCTGTCGCCAGAACTCAGGATATTCCTGAACTGGCCAAAAGGGTGCTGGCTCGAGAGCAAGGTGACAACGAGATTCTGGATAGTAACGATAATAATGGCATCGCTGGCCATCGTGACACTGAAAATAAGATGACGGAAAAAATGAAACGCATGGTGATACTGGGGGCAGCAGAAAGCGGCGTCGGTGCGGCTGTCCTGGCCTTGAAACAGGGCTATGATGTATTCGTGAGCGACATGGGCGAGATAAAGCCCAAATACAAGGATATGCTTGACACCCATGCCATAGAATGGGAAGAGAGACAGCACACGGCAGAGAAAATCCTGAATGCTGACGAGATAGTGAAAAGCCCCGGCATACCAGACACTGCTCCCATGATGCAGAAGGTGCTGGAGCGCGGCATACCGGTGATAAGCGAAATAGAGTTTGCCGGAAGGTACACGGATGCCAGAATGATATGCATAACCGGCAGCAACGGCAAAACGACTACGACAAGTCTGGTGTACCACATACTCCGGAATGCCGGCTACAACGTCGGACTTGCCGGCAACATCGGACGCTCACTGGCATTGCAGATTGCCGAAGGTAACGATTTCGACTGCTACGTCATCGAACTTAGCAGTTTCCAGCTAGACAACATGTATGACTTCCATGCCAACATAGCCGTCCTGCTCAACATAACGCCCGACCACCTCGACAGGTACGACAACGATATGCAGAAGTATACCGATTCGAAGATGAGGATAATACGCAACCAGGACGAGAAGGATGCTTTCATCTACTGGGCCGACGACCCCATAATCAGGAAAGAACTGTCCAGATATGGCATAAAGGCACGTCAGTGCCCGTTCTCCATAGTGAGCAAGAACGGGATGATTGGCTACATAGAGGACGGCACATACACTATAGAGGCACCTACGCCGTTCAACATGGAACAGGAGTCGCTGGCTCTGCACGGCAAACACAACATGTACAATTCACTGGCTGCTGGCATAGCCGCAAGACTGTCCGGTGTGAGCGACAACAACCTAAGACAGAGCCTGGCGAACTTCCAGGGCGTGGAGCACAGACTGGAGAGAGTGGCCTCGGTGGGCGGAGTGCAGTACATCAACGACTCGAAGGCGACAAATGTGGACGCATGCTGGTATGCCCTGGAGAGCATGACAACACCTACCATACTGATAATAGGCGGCAAGGACAAGGGCAACGACTACGAGGCCATACGCGGACTGGTGCGCGAGAAGTGCGTGGGACTTGTCTTTCTGGGAGCCGACAACAGCAAGCTGCTGGATTTCTTCGGCCCGATGGGCATACCGTTTGCCGACACACACAGCATGAAGGAGTGTATGGAAGCATGCACAAGGATGGCAAGACCTGGCGACACCGTACTGCTTAGTCCGTGCTGTGCTAGTTTCGACCTGTTCCAGAACATGGAAGACAGAGGAGAACAGTTCAAACAGTTGGTAAAAAAACTGTAACCGAAGCGACACTTACATCCAAACAACATTATTATACCGAATCACTTCACATACGGCCATGAACAGCTGGAGTAGCAAGAACATACAGGAGAAGGGACTAATGCAGGGCGACATGGTTCTGTGGATGATACTGATATTGCTGTGCCTCATATCGGTGGTCAGCGTGTACAGCGCATCGAGCAACATGACATACAGCACGGGCGAATACTGGGCTCCCGTGATGCGCCACGGATGTTTCCTGCTGACAGGTGTGGGCTTCACATGGATTCTGCACATGCTCCCATGCAAGTTCTACAAAATCCTGGGGCTGGCGATAATGTTCCTCTCATACATCCTGCTCATCTGCGCCCTGTTTGCAGGAAGGATAAACGGCGCTTCGAGATGGATTGGCGTAGGTTCGTTCTCGTTCCAGCCAAGCGAGATTGCCAAACTCGGACTGGTGATAACGACGGCCTTCATATTCAGCGTCTTCCGGGACAAGAACGGTGTAAGCCCGTTCGGACTGAAACTGGCCGTTACGAACATAGGTCTGACAATACTGCTTATCGTGACTGAGAACCTTAGTACAGCCGCCCTCATAGCTGTTGTCATGTTCATGATGTGCTTCTATGCACAGGTATCCTCCAAACTGCTGATATGGACGGTGGCCGTCATCGCCTCTCTGGCAATAGGCGGGATAACGGCAGCTCATTCCATACCCGACTCGAAACTGAAGGAATGGAGTGAAAGCGAGGGGATCCTGCATCGTGTACCAACATGGGTGTACAGAATCAGAAACAAGAGAGAATTGCCGCAAAATCCGAACGATTATGACATAACGGAGAACATACAGGTGACGCACGCACAGATTGCCATAGCGACATGCAAAGTGAGAGGTCTCGGTCCCGGCAATTCGGTGGAAAGAGACTATCTGCCACAAGCCTTTTCAGACTTCATCTATGCCATACTTATAGAGGAATGGGGCATGGAGGGTGGCATACTGGTGATGCTGCTGTATCTCGGGCTGTTGTATCGGGCACTGCAAATTGCCAAAAGATGCAAAGCGAGGTTCCCGGCCTACCTCATAATGGGCATTTCGCTGATGCTTGTGACACAGGCCATGATAAACATGGCCGTGGCCGTGGGTGCTATGCCGGTAACGGGGCAGCAGCTGCCGCTGATAAGTCGCGGTGGAACGGGAACTTTCGTAAACTGTGCCTACCTGGGCATAATGCTGAGCGTAAGCCGCTCGGCCAAGAAGGTAGAGGAGAACAAACAGGAGAAACAGGAGAACGCAAAAACTGAATCGTAATGAAGACACCAAGAATAATAATAAGCGGAGGAGGTACCGGAGGACACATCTTTCCCGCCGTCAGCATAGCAAATGCACTGAAGAAACTGGAGCCCGAGGCAGAGATTCTTTTTGTGGGTGCTGAAGGACGCATGGAAATGCAACGTGTCCCGCAGGCAGGATACAAAATCATAGGACTGCCTGTGCGAGGACTGATACGTCCGCTGTGGAACATACGCAATATCGGCGTGTTGCTGGACTACATGAGGAGCAAGCACATGGTCAGGAAAATAATACGCGAGTTCCGCCCGGACGTAGCGATAGGTGTTGGCGGATATGCAAGCGCAGCCACGCTCAATGCGGCATACGACATGCATATTCCGTGCCTGATACAGGAACAGAACAGTTTTGCCGGGCTGACGAACAAGACACTGGCCAACAAGGCAGAGAGGATATGTGTGGCCTACGAGGGCATGGAACGCTTCTTCCCTGCCGACAAGATACTGCTGACAGGAAATCCGGTGAGACAGAACCTGCTGAATCCTGCACAGACGAAACAAGAGGCCGCAGCATCCTTCGGATTCTCGCCGAACAAACCCACGATTCTGCTGATAGGCGGCAGTCTGGGAGCGCGTACATTGAACAACAGTGTGCTGACTTCGCTGGAGCGGATACGCAATTCCGGCATCCAATTCATCTGGCAGACAGGCAGTGTCTACAAGGAAGACATTGCTCTGGAACTGGAAAAACGCGCCAAGCCAGGCAACCTTTACGTGACGGATTTCATACGTCACATGGATATGGCATACAAAGCGGCGGATCTCGTCATCAGCCGCGCGGGAGCAAGCAGTATCAGCGAGTTGTGTCTGCTGGGCAAGCCAAGCATTCTCGTGCCGAGTCCCAACGTGTCTGAAGACCACCAGACGCACAACGCCATGGCTCTGGTACGCAAGGATGCCGCACTGATGGTTGGCGACGACGAAGCGGAAGAGAAACTGATTCCGCTGGCATTGCAGACGGTAACGGACAAGGAACGTCTGAAGTCTCTTGGAGAGAATGCATCAAAGATGGCTTTCAGGGACTCGGACATAATAATAGCACAGGAAGCCATTCTACTGACAAGAAACTGACGGACGGATATGCAAGCGGTATATTTCATAGGCATAGGAGGCATTGGCATGAGTGCCATTGCACGCTACTTTCTGAACAAGGGAATGTTTGTAGGCGGTTATGACAAGACACCGTCGCCTCTGACAGAAACACTGGAAAAGGAAGGGGCTGTCATACATTACGAGGACGACATACGTCTGATTCCGGAGAAATGTCTGCGGAAGGAGGAATGCCTCGTGATATACACGCCGGCCATCCCGCCGACACACACGGAACTCAACTATTTCCGCGAGAATGGCTTTGACATGCAGAAACGGGCGCAGGTTCTGGGCACGCTGACACGCTCGCTGAAAGGTCTGTGCGTGGCAGGCACACACGGCAAGACCACGACCTCGGGCATGACGGCACACATACTGCACCGGAGCCATGTGGACTGTAACGCTTTCCTGGGGGGCATCAGCAAGAACTATGGCACAAACTACATCCTGTCGGCAGACAGCCGGTATGTAGTTATCGAGGCTGACGAGTTCGACCGCTCTTTCCACTGGCTGACACCGTGGGCTACGGTCATCACGTCCACGGATGCTGACCATCTGGACATTTACGGCACGGAGGAGGAGTATCTGCGCTCTTTCACCAGGTATACGGAGCTGATTCTGCCGGGAGGCTTCCTGATTCTGCACACTGGCCTTAAGATGAAGCCGAACACCCAGAAAGGTGTCACCACATACAGTTACGGCAGGGAGGCGGGCGATTTCCATGCAGACAACATCAGAATCGGAAACGGACGCATAACCTTTGACCTGGTGTCACCAATAGAGAACATCGCGGACATAGAACTCGGTGTCCCTGTGGCAATAAACATAGACAACGGTATAGCCGCCATGGCTCTTGCACAGATAGCAGGTGCCACAGCCGGTGAAATACGCGAGGCCATGCTGAGTTTCGGAGGAATGGACCGCCGTTTCGACTTCCACGTGCGCTGGGACAACATGGTCTATATCTCGGACTATGCCCACCATCCGGAGGAAATACGGCAGAGCATACTAAGCATAAAGCAACTGTACGAGGGACGACGCATCAAGGCCATTTTCCAACCGCATCTGTATACCAGAACGCGCGATTTCTACATGGAGTTCGCCGATGCACTGTCGCTGCTGGACGATGTGACCGTCCTGGACATATATCCAGCCAGAGAGGAACCCATTGCGGGCGTCTCCTCGGAACTGATATACGACAACCTGCGCTGCGGCATACGCAAACAGCTGTGCCACAAGGAGGACATCATGAAATGTGTGTCCGCAAAAGACTTTGACGTTCTGGTAACTCTTGGAGCCGGAGACATAGACAACTATGCGGAAGCTATAACAGAACTACTTAACACAGGAACAGATGAAAACAGCAATTAAGCTATTCATGCTTCTCGCGGTAGTCGGATACCTCATCTTCGCCGTAAGTACCATGTCACGCGAAGAGGACAAACGTATATGCACAGGCACGGAAATTATCATAGGCAACGAAGTGGACGGGGACTTCGTGGATACTACATTCGTAAAAGGACTGCTTACCAAAGCAAACACGCCTATACTGGACCAGACCATAAGGAACATAGACATAGGTGCCATAAGGAGAACCATTCTGGAAAGCCCGTATATAGACTCTGTTATATGTTACTTCACTCCGGAGAACACAATGTGTCTGCGCATATTCCCGCGGAAACCTGTCCTGCACGTCATACCGACTTCGGGAGGGAATTTCTACATGGATGCCAAAGGCAATGCAATGCCGACGAATCTGTTTCTGCAGGATCTGTGCCTGGTAACGGGAAACGTCAGTACGAAATACGCACGCGAGAATCTGCTGGATATGGCTATATACATAAACACCCACGAGCCATGGAACAGGGAAATACAGCAGATACACGTGGCGGACAACGGACGCATGGAGCTTGTCACACAGACCGGTGACCACACCATAATACTCGGAGACGCCACAAACATAGAGGACAAATTGAGACGTCTCGCCATATTCTGCGAGGAGGGTCTGAACAAGGCCGGTTGGAACAAATACGACATCATTGACCTGAGCTATGCCGGACAAGTGGTTTGCACCAGGAAAAAAACAAAATAAGATACATTAATACTATGGTAGCAGAAAAGGACATCATCGTGGCATTGGAACTGGCAACCACATGCATCCGTGCCATCGCAGGACAGCGTATGCCTGACAGTACCATGCATGTACTGGCATTCGCCGAGGAGAATGCATCGAACTGTATACGCAAAGGCGTCATCGACAACATCGACAAAACAACACAGGCCATCTCCAGAGTGCTGGGGCAGATAAGCCTGCAACTGGGACAATCCATATCGCGTATATACGTGGGGCTGGGCGGACAGTCCCTGCATTCGGTGCAGAACCGCATACAGCGTTCTTTCTCCGAGAAGACGAAAGTGACCAACCGCATTATCGACCAGTTGATGGACATGAACCGCGGAGTCGTGTATACGGACTCTCAGATACTGGAGGTCATCCCTCAGGAATATAAGGCCGGCAGCAGAGCCGTACCTGACATTGTCGGCATGCAGGTGGAACAACTGGAAGCCACATTCCAGAACATCGTGGCAAGGAGTTCTCTGGCCGAGAATATAGAGAAGTGCATACGTGGTGCCGGATTCGAGATTGCGGAACTGCTCATAGCACCCATCTCACTGGGAAGTTCAGTACTGAACGCCAGCGAGAAACGCTCGGGATGCGCTCTGGTAGACATCGGTGCGGACACGACAACAGTGAGCATGTACACCAACAACATTCTCCGCAAACTGGTTGTCATACCGCTTGGCGGCAATAACGCCACAATGGACATCGCCACCTGTCTGAACATAGAAATAGAGGAGGCTGAAAGCCTGAAACAGAAATACGGCCGTGCCTTCCTGGAAGACTATGAGGCCATACAGCACAATATCGTAAAGTTCTCTCACGACAGGGAAATCGGCGAAAGCCGTCTGTGCGACATCATCGAAGCAAGATACGAGGAGATTCTGCGCAACGTCTGGGCACAGGTAGAGGACGACAGTGACAAGCTAACCTCGGGAATAATCCTCACAGGCGGCGGTGCGCAGATACGTTCCATCACGGAAGCACTGCAATATATCACCAACAGCAGCAAGCAGATACGCATTGTCAAGGGGCTTCCCAAGGATATAACCATAGCAGCCGGCATATACATACCGGATAACAGCAAGGCCAACGGCATATTGTCACTGCTCCTGCACGGCGACCAGAACTGTGTCCTGCACCGCGTCAAACCGTTGAATCCTGATCCGGACGACGAGACAACCGAAGATGATACTACAGAAGAAACAGACATCACGGAAGAAGGCACGAAACCGGAGGTACAGACCAAGAACAAGAAGAAGTCGATAACGGATTTCTTTAAGATAATCGCAGAATCCCTGAAAGAAGACGAATAAGAGAGCACTCACTCAGACGCACACTTAAAAACCAAGGCTATATTATGGACTTCCAGCAAGATAATAATTTCGACATGGGACTGCCCCTGACAGGACTCTCCAAGAGCAATAACTGCATAATCAAGGTCATCGGCGTAGGCGGCGGCGGCGGCAATGCTGTAAACCACATGTATCGCGAGGGCATACACGATGTTTCGTATGTCGTATGCAACACCGACAAGAAGGCTCTCGACGATGCAGCCGTCCCCAATCATCTGCAACTGGGCAACGACGGTCTCGGAGCCGGTAACCGTCCGGATAAAGCACGACAGGCAGCAGAGGAAAGTATGGATGCCATCAAGGAGATGCTGAACGACGGTACACGCATGGCATTCATTACGGCAGGCATGGGCGGCGGCACTGGAACTGGTGCTGCACCCATTATTGCACGATGTGCCAAGGAGGCCGGCATACTTACCGTAGGCATAGTGACCATCCCATTCAAGTTCGAAGGAATAAAAAAGATAAACCAGGCTCTTGACGGCGTTGAGGAAATATCCAAACACGTAGATGCCCTGCTGGTCATCAACAATGAACGCCTGCGCGAGATATATCCGGAACTGACCGTCATCAACGCATTTGCCAAGGCGGACGACACTCTGACAGTGGCTGCCAAGAGCATCGCCGAAATCATAACCATGCACGGCATCATGAACCTTGACTTCGAGGATGTTACCACGGTTCTCAAGGACGGCGGCGTTGCCATCATGAGTACCGGCTACGGAGAAGGCGAGAACCGTGTGACAAAGGCTCTGACAGAAGCTCTGAACTCTCCGCTGTTGAACCACAACGACATTTTCAACTCCAAGAAAGTGCTCCTGAACATCAACTTCTGTGCCGACAACGACCACAACGCCCTGATGATGGAAGAGATGAACGAGATACACGAATTCATGGGCAAGTTCCGCAACGATGTGGAGACGAAATGGGGTCTCGCCACAGATTCCACCCTCGGCGGCAAGGTCAAGATCACCCTGCTTGCCACTGGTTTCGGTCTGCAAAGCATCAGTGGCATGAACTCGCACCAGGAGGAGAAGAAGGAGAAACTGAGCGAGGCGGACAAGGAACGTCAGGAAACACGCGAGGAACTGATAAACACCTACTATCAGGACGGCAAGAAGACCGGCAAGCACCGTCACCACAACGTCTTCATATACACCATGGAGAACATGGACAACGACGACATCATCTCACGCGTGGATGCCACTCCCACCTCACGCCGCAGCAAGGAAGAGCTCAACCGTCTGAAGACCGAGAATCTCGGCGAATGACACGGTCACAGCACATTCCACCGCTTCTATATCTGTATTTACACCAATAAAACCAACTCGGGTGCGCTTCCCTGTGTTTTCCGGAAAGCGCACCCGAGTTTGTACTGCACCTGTCTTTCACGAAAAGAGTTCCTTCAAGACTTCGAGACTCTGCAATTCACCAAAAGCCGGGACGTGCAGACGGTAATACAAGAGAAGCTGTTCCAGCATGTAGCGGCGTCTGCCCTGCTCTATTCTCAGACGACGCATGCCAGCATAGCCCATCCTAAGAAGCAGGGGAATCCACATGGCATCCTGTGCTTCGACATAGTGTCCATGCAGCGGAAGTACGGTGGAGAAACATGCCCCCTGCAAGTCGTATACAGCGTTGCGGGCATATCCGTCCACACCCGGCCATATACCAAGAAAACGTGTCATCCTTATCATAAACAGCAGATGAAAATTGACTATTCCGGCTTCAGCTTCGTCCAGCCACTGCAGGGAATTGACAAGGAAAGAGAACAGAGGACGATTCTCACCCTCGCCACGCAGACTACGATACAGGAACTCAGCAAGGAACATGGACACGGAAGCCTTCAGCGGATTGTACGGCAAGTCTCTCCATGGCAGACGTATAGCCACGTCACTCACTTTCTGCATGTTTGCCGAAGAACGGTAGTCGACAGACATTTCTACAAGTGTCAGCTGCTGCCACAATGCACTGCGACCACCGGATCTGCCGCGCGACATGCGCACCATGGCCGACAACAGACCATAGTGTTCTGTAAAGAAAGACACCACCATACGCGTATCGCTATATCGCACAGCTCTGAGTACTATGGCTTGTGTTGTCTGCATATATTTCACGAATATCTTGTTACGAAATTAGCGTTTTCGACGCAATTAACACGTTCTGACAGCAAAAACGGTCTGTGGCTTTCATTTTTTATCTAAAATATTTTGTCAATTCAAAGTTTCGGCGTACCTTTGCACCGCGAAATCGGGTAACGCCCAATAAGCATCGGCAAGGCAATGCCGGAAGGTAAGGTCCCTTCGTCTATCGGTTAGGACGAGAGATTTTCATTCTCTAAAGAGGAGTTCGACTCTCCTAGGGACTACATTATAAAAGAAAAGAATAAACGACATGGCAAATCACAAGTCATCTTTAAAGAGAATCCGCCAGGAGCAGAAGAGAAGACTCCACAACAGATATTACGCCAAGACCATGCGTAATGCTGTTCGCAAGTTGCGTGCAACAACCGACAAGGCCGCCGCAATAGAATTGTATCCCAGCGTTCAGAAAGCTTTGGACAAATTGGCTAAGGTGAATATCATTCACAAGAACAAAGCCGCCAACCTGAAGAGCAAGCTGGAAAAACACATCCAGAAACTCGGTTAAGACACGTTCTCTTCGACAAAGACAGAAGAAATAAAACGGTCTCCCCGAACACGGGAGACCGTTTTCTGTATATCGCAAAAAAGTGCACCGCCACACCAGCATTATCGTTATTTTTTTGTATCTTTGTACCCGTACATAAGACACATATTCCACAATGGACGATACAATTACGAACAAATCCAATTACAACGCCTCCAACATCCAAGTTCTGGAGGGTCTGGAGGCCGTGCGCAAGCGTCCCGCCATGTACATAGGCGACATCAGCAAGAAAGGTCTGCACCATCTCGTCTACGAGACAGTGGACAACTCCATCGATGAAGCACTGGCAGGATATTGTACCCACATAGAGGTGACTATCAACGAGGACAACAGCATCACCGTACAGGACAACGGTCGCGGCATCCCCGTGGATATGCACGAGAAAGAGGGCAAGAGCGCACTGGAAGTGGTCATGACCGTATTGCATGCCGGCGGCAAGTTCGACAAAGGCTCCTATAAGGTTTCCGGCGGTCTGCATGGTGTAGGTGTAAGTTGTGTGAACGCACTTTCTGAAAAGATGCTGTCACAGGTTTTCCGCGACGGCAAGATATACCAGCAGCTGTATCACCAAGGCAAACCTGAAGCACCCGTGGCCGTCGTTGGGGAAACTGACCTGAGAGGTACGCGGCAGCAGTTCTGGCCTGACGGCAGCATATTCACGACCACGATATACGAATACGACATCCTTGCCAACCGCATGCGTGAGCTGGCATACCTGAATGCAGGCATACACATCACCCTCACGGACATGCGTCTGGACGTCAACGAGGCAGCCGGCATAGAAGGCATACGCAAGGAAATATTCTACAGCGAGGGCGGACTGCGTGATTTCGTGCGCTATATCGACAGCACACGCACACGTCTGATAAACGACGTGATATACCTGAACACGGAGAAGCAGGGGGTACCCATAGAGATAGCCATAATGTACAATACCGGTTATTCTGAGAATCTGCACTCCTATGTCAACAACATCAACACCATAGAGGGCGGCACGCACCTGCAAGGCTTCCGCACCGCACTGACGCGCACATTGAAGAGCTATGCTGAGAAACAGTGCGTCAAGGAACTGGAAAAACTGGCCAAGAACCACGTGGAGATTTCCGGCGAGGACTTCCGCGAGGGGCTTACAGCAGTGATAAGCGTAAAAGTGGCAGAACCCCAGTTTGAGGGGCAGACCAAGACCAAGCTGGGCAACAGCGAAGTGGCCGGTGCCGTACAGCAGGCTGTGGGCGAAGCACTGAGCAACTATCTTGAGGAGCATCCGCACGAGGCCAAAGTAATAGTAGACAAAGTGATACTGGCCGCAACAGCCCGTGTGGCAGCCCGCAAGGCACGCGAAAACGTGCAGCGCAAATCCCCAATGAGCGGCGGCGGACTGCCAGGCAAGCTGGCTGACTGTTCGGACAAAGACGCGGCAAACTGCGAACTGTTCATTGTCGAGGGAGACTCAGCCGGCGGCAGCGCCAAACAAGGCCGCAACCGCCATTTCCAGGCCATACTGCCCATCCGAGGAAAGATCTTCAACGTGGAACGCGTGATGTGGCACAAAGCTTTCGAGCACGAAGAGGTGAACAATATCATCCAGGCTTTGGGTGTGCGCTTCGGACTTGGAGAAGACAGCAAAGAAGCCAACTATGACAAGTTGCGCTACTACAAGACCATAATAATGACCGATGCCGATGTCGATGGCTCTCACATTGACACTCTGCTGATGACACTTTTCTACCGATACATGCCGGAACTCATACGCAACGGCCACCTCTACATAGCCACCCCGCCATTGTACCGATGTACAATAGGCAAGCACGAGGAATACTGCTATGACGAAGCAAGCCGACTGCGATTTATAGACACCTATGGCAACGGGCGTGAGGACTCCATACATACACAACGTTACAAAGGTCTCGGTGAGATGAATCCCGACCAGTTGTGGGAGACTACCATGGATCCGGAACGCCGTCTGCTCAAGCAAGTGACCATAGACGACGCAGCACAGGCCGACTATGTATTCTCCATGTTAATGGGCGAAGACGTGGCTCCGCGCAGGGAGTTCATTGAACAGAACGCAACCTTTGCGAACATCGACGCATAAAGGACGTAACACTTTCCGCCGCAAGGCGACCGGGGCTGTATCGCAATCATGGCATTACGATACAGCCCCTTTTTCGTAAGCTCATGCCCTTACGACAACCGGCGTTACGGGTCAGTAGAGAAGCTGTGAGGACAGCACTCGTGCCCTGTTGGTGACACCTATATGGAAAAATATTTACACGTCAGCATCGCAGTCGGGTGGATTTGTCCGATGCCCTCGGCCAAAAATCGGTGGCAGTTTGTAGAACAGAAGGAGATGTGGCAGGC
>CAMWRK010000014.1 GCA_947176655.1 uncultured Prevotellaceae bacterium
ACAAACAAAAATTTTGGCAATGGAAGATTTAAATCGCATAAAAGTAGTTCTTGTTGAGAAAAAACGAACTAGTAAATGGCTATCAGAACAGTTAGGCATTAACCCATCAACTGTTTCAAAATGGTGTACCAATACCTCCCAGCCGGATATTGAGACCCTTATTAAAATTTCAAAACTGTTAGAAGTAGAAATGGAAGAACTTCTTAATAAGCAATATGTTGAATCTATAAAAATCTGATATCGATGAAAAGCAATGGTAGTTGCTACTCCAAGAGCATGAGCTTGTAAAAAGTATGTTTTGAAGAAGAAAAAAATAGTTATGAAAGAATATATTACAATTAAGAATTTTGGACCTCTGATTAATATTGAAGACCTTGAAATTAAGCAATTCACATTTTTCATAGGTGAGTCGGCATCGGGTAAGAGTACTCTTATAAAAATCGTGGCGATGATGCGCTATCTTTATAAGATGGCGAATATCCGTTCGTACCTACGTCATTCCAAAATTTCAAAGTCTCCTTTCCGGATGCGATTAAATACTATGATAGAGCGCCAAGGGATGGAAAAGATGTTTGATAAGAATAGTATCATCGCATATCGCATAGAGATTGGTTCGGGTGTTTCCTATGAGATAAAAATTGAAAATGGCAAACTTAAAGTGCCTATTATTTCAAAGGAAAATTTGATGTTCCGTAAGGTGTCATTCGTGTCAGAAAATAGGAATGTAATCCCCACATGGGCACAAAAAGCATGGAAGAACAAAGGAGCAACTCTAGGATTCTATTTTCATGAAACAAATGATGACTTCGGAAATGCTTCAGAAGGGGATAAAACAATCGAACTTGACCATGTGGGTATGAGAATGTCCATTACTCACCCTAAAGGCAAACCAACTCGTTATCAGATTATGCCTATAGATAACAGGCATGCGCCTATAGAATTGACTGAAGCATCTTCTGGAATTCAGACCTCTGCGCCCTTGGCATTAATAGTGAGTTACTTGGCAAAAGATTTTTCGTTTAAAGATGCGTTTAACCGCTCTGTGATGAGCTTTCTTTATGAAACAGATAATTTGAGCCGCTTCAAAGCTATCAGTGAGCCTACAGAACTTCCTAAGTTTGTCGATGTCCACATTGAAGAACCAGAATTGAGCCTTTTTCCTGATGCCCAATGCAAACTCATTGAGAAAACTATCTATACGGCATTGCAGTCAGATCCAGATCGTACCATCAATATGATGATAGCAACCCATAGTCCATACATATTAAACTATCTTAATATAATACTCAATCAAAATTCTGATGAGCGTGCGAATTTGACACCGGCAAATTTGGCGGTGTATCGACTGTATGATGGAGAGATTCAAAATTTAGTCGCAAAAGATGATAAAGGACGTAATATTGTTGACAGTTATGACTTGTCTGAGATGATGAGTAAAATCTATAATGAGTTTATACAACTTAGCGTATGATTGAATTCTTCTTGAAAAAAACTTTCCCTAGCTATTACGGGATTGATCCAGATAGCGTAAATGTTCCTATTGAGCACTTTCAACACCCTTTCACAAAAGTTGATACCAAAGCGTGCAACGATGCTGCTACAATTCGATACAATGAGGAAGGTGTGTTTAATAAATATAGAGATGTGTGCTCGGTATGCGATAAAGTGATTCTATCGGTTGATAATAATGGCCACGAAATAACCGTTGTTGAATTTGAAAACTATATCAATAATTTACCAGACAATCAAATAACGGAGAGGCGTTGTGACCTTATTATGACAGATGGTGAACCCCATAATAAGATTGTGTTCTGTGACCTCTGTTGTTACGATGAAAAATATATAGGGCCTAATAGTGGGTCTCATCCTGAAGGAAAGATGGCATTTGCACGAAAGCAAATGGAAAAATCAATCGAGATGTTTCTGGGTATTGATGTACTAAACCAGTATATTTTAACATATCCAGATAAAGTGTGTTTGTTTGCGTACAGAGCATATAATGCAATTCAACAACCAGTCATAGCACAAAGAGGAAATGTTGAGTCCAATATGCAAGCTATGATGGTAACTCCTTCGTCTGTTAGTGGACGTATTGTTACGGAAAACAAGGTAATGGAACATAACTTCACTTTTGTTCAGAACAAATATCCAACTGTATATAACTGGTAGTTTATGACAAAGAAAGCAAAATGAATTTGGTCGAAAACAAACTTAGCAATTCGCTTGAGTTCAAACGCTACATCCTCTTATGATTCTCCCAGACTAACCAGGTAGGGATTAGTACTCCTCTTGGTTACCATACTTCTAAAGTTTAAGCTAGTAAATAGATCAGCGATATGCCAACCAACAAGAATGCTGCCATACGTTATCAAGCGCTTGACAAGTGTTTTCGAGATCATCGTCACCGTTACTATATTGATGACCTCATAGCTGCTTGTGAAGAAGCTCTATACTATTATAATGGTATAGGTGGTGTCAGTCGTCGCCAGATTTTTGAGGATATTAAATTTATGGAAAGTGATACCGGTTGGAGTATCCCTCTAGAACGAAAAAAAGATGGAAAGAAAGTTTATTATCGCTATGCACAATCAGGCTTTTCCATAAATAAACAGCCCCTAACCGATGAGGAAGCTCAACAACTTAAAACGGTAATCCTGACACTTAGTCGTTTTCGCGGATTACCTTCTAATGAATGGGTTGAAGAAGTTATATCTAATCTTGAATGGCGATTCAACCTCAAAGGAAAAGATGAAAATATCATCAGTTTTGGACAAAATCCCAATCTTAAAGGTCTCGAATTTCTTTCTAATGCTATAGATGCAGCATCTAATCACCAACCATTAAAAATAGAATACCACAATTATAAGAATGGAGGTAAGGACTTTCTGTTAGTGGTTCATCCGTACTATGTTAAACAATATAACAATCGATGGTTCCTATTTGGACTTGACAATAATCGTATGGAAATATCCAATCTTGCATTAGACAGGATAGTATCAATACAAGTCGCATCGGATGTTACATTTATCCCTAACGAGACAATTGATTTTGATTGCTACTTTGATGAAATAGTCGGAGTCTCAATTCCCAAAGATGATGTGAAGAAAGAAACAATAATTCTACGTTTTACGGATGCAAGGTTTCCTTATGTGACATCAAAGCCTATTCACAAATCACAAACTGTAGTCAGCGAGGAAGAACATATCATCTCATTGAATGTTAAGCCTACACATGAGTTAGTACAACAGATTCTATCCTTTGGGGCTGACATAGAAGTTCTCTTGCCAGAAACACTTAGAACACAAATTGCAGGTATAATTGCAGAAAACTATAAAAAATATTTTTCAATGCAGAATACCTGTATCCCAATGTAATAACTTTGATATAGGAATTAGAAACAAGAATATGACAGATATACAAAACATACAGTCAAAGCCTCGGGACATCATGCATTACGAGAGCGACATTTGGGCAATAGCAGACTTGCTGTTGGCCGCCAGTGTGAAGCGTAGCGATTTTCCTGCTTATATGATGCCATTCTTTGCTCTGATGATGCTCGAAGGGCGAATGCTCAATGCAATGAAACGTTTGGAGGAAGAGGAAGGACTAACTGTGAAAGATGATCCAGATGACTTTAAGGAGGCTTTCATCGATATGGATTGCGGTTACAATGATTACATTGTCATGCAGGGTAAAACACTGAGTAGTATCTGCAATAGTGATAAAACTTTCGAGCAAGACTTCAATAGTTATCTGAAAGCCTTTGATAAGAATCTTAAGAAATTATTGGGTATAGAGCGAGGTAAGGATGAGAAAAAGTATCTGAATATGGAGTATTATGTGGCTGAGCTTCGTAGTAAGAAGATTCTCCTGTCTGTCATCTCGGCTTGGTCAAAGATAGATCTTTCACAATACGATAATTCGGCTATAACTACTTTGGAGGAGCATATCAAGCGTAAGTGGGCCGACATAAGTGCCTCAACTGCTGGAGAACAATATACGCCAGATGATATTATATCGCTGATTGCCGATATTGTTACTACTAAAGTAACGAAACCTAAGAATCAAAACATCCATGTATATGACCCTACTTGTGGTGGAGCAAACTTGTTGTTTGGTGTGGCTGACCGCCTTCAATCACAGGCTAATTATAAGAACGTCCACACGTGGGGAAGCGAATATAATGATGCATTGTATGCATTGGCTGCGATTGAAAGTCGTTTCCGTTGTCATTCTCATATAAGCTATGGAAATACTCTCACAACAGTTCCTTTTGCGGATAAATCATTCGATGTGATTGTCGCAAATCCTCCATATGGGACCAAATGGAGCGGTTATGAGAAGGAAATCAAAAACGACCAAAAAGGACAGTTCCCAGGTGGACTACCATCTGTAAGTGACGGACAATTGTTGTTCATGCAGCACATTCTTTGGCAACTCGACCAAAATGGTATAGCCGTGGAAGTACATAATGGATCAACGCTGTTCAGTGGTGATGCTGGTAGTGGGGAAAGTAATATTCGCAAGTATATATTTGACCGTGATTGGGTGGAAGCCATTATCCAGATGCCTCAAAACGAATTTTTCAACACCGGCATATATACCTACTTGTGGATAATGAATAAGCAAAAGCCTTTTGATCGTAAAGACAAGGTGGCCCTAATTGATGGTAGTCATTTATGGCGCTTGCTGAAAAAGTCCAAGGGAGATAAACGACGAGAGATGACAGAGGAGCATCGTGCCAAGATAGTGCAGGCATTGACAGAGTTCGTGCCTAGCGACATATGCAAGATATTCGACCGCGAGTACTTCTACTACAATAAACAATCGCTTACATTGACCGAAATTAGCGATAAAGGGCTATATGTTACTCAAACCGTATGCCCAAATGGTAAAGCATTTGCTATTAAGAACCCTGTATCAATAACCATTGGCGAAGATGTTTATGATGACCTTTCTATGCTGACTCCCGATGACATCAAGGTAATAGCTAAGCGTGTGACCAGCGAGCAACAGGAACTATATGTGAGTGTCGCCACAGAAAATGATGGTATTTATACTTTTATACCAAATCAGTGTACCATAATCCATACAGGAACGGATGGAAAAGAACGAGACCTTGGTTGTGGAGCATTTTCCTTCAAAGTCAGTATAAATAAGAAAAAGATTGTAGTATACAAGATTGCTATTGTGCCATTTCTGACCACTGACCACGAGATTATTCCTCACCATTTTGATGAATATGATAACAAACATGAAGTTGATGCTTTTATGCAGAAATATGTTTTCAAACCATATATATTGGGGAAGAATGTAGTCGGCGTTGAGTTGAACTTCAACAAGGAGTTCTATGTGCCAGAAAAGATTGAGAAGGTAGAAGACATTATGGAAGAAATCAGGATTTTAAATGACGAATTAATAGTGGTTGATTTATGAGACTAAAAGATTTCTCCATTCTAAATCCTCAATACAAAGGGGATAATCTTGATTGCGAAGTCTCTTTTGTACCCATGGAGAGCCTTCGAAATGGAACTATTGATTATCAAGAGATTCTTTTTTCAGAAGGAAAAGGGAAATACACGTATTTCAAAGACGGAGACCTACTGATTGCAAAAGTGACTCCATGTTTTGAAAATGGAAATATTGCAATTGCTGAAAACATGAAAGAGGGTATTGGTTTTGGCAGCTCTGAAATATTTGTGTTACGAATGAATAATAAGGTTCTAAATTCGTATATGTTTTACATAACACAAATTGACAAATTTCAAAATGGAGCATGTGCAACAATGTGTGGCGTTGGTGGTCTTAAGCGAATTTCTCCATTGTTCATGCGAACATACGAACTAGACATTCCATCTATTTCCAATCAACACCGGAGAGTAGATTACCTGAATGAGAGACTTGCTACGATTGACAAACGAATTGGGGTTTTAGAGAAGCAGCTGAATGCGTATACACGCCTAAAGAAAAGTGTGATTCATCAAGCAGTAACCCGAGGTCTGAATCCTGATGTTCCCTTTAAAGACTCTGGTGTTGACTGTATTGGAATGATTCCAGAACATTGGGAGGTGAAGAGAATAAAAGAATTATGTCCTTTCGTAAGTCGTGGTTCTACTCCAGATTATGTTGATGAAAGTGAATTCTTTATAATGAATCAAGCTGTTTTCAGTACGGGAAAAATCAATTATGACATAGTCCGGGTTTCTTCATCTATGAAAATAGAATCAAGGATAAAGAAAGGAGATTTATTGATTGCTTCTACTGGCGGAGGAATACTGGGAAAATTATTTTTCTTAGAAAATGATATAGATAACTTCTATGCAGATTCACATGTCACTATAGTAAGAAATGAGAAAGAGACTTTTTGTGTGAAATTCCTATATTATCTCCTTTCAATAAAATATGACATGATTAATGCTTGTATGGCCAAAGGTTCAACAAATCAAACCGAATTGCAAAGAGATAAGCTTATTTCTTTTGAATTAGCTGTCCCTTTATTTTTTGAGCAACAAACCATTGTCAGTTATCTTGATGATAAATGCTCAACGATAGATGCAGCAATTGAGAACATCAGTAAGCAAATAGGTGCCTCAAAGCGGTTGAAACGAGCGTTGATAAATGAAGTGATAACCGGCCAAAGGGCGGTATAAATAAACATCTGCGTATGAATGAACAGAAAATACAGCATGAGTATGTGATGGAGTTCCTTTGCCGTCTTGAGGAACAAGGCGGACTGGGCTATCGTAATGTGAGCAATATCGTTGTGAGCAACGATTTGTTCATTCCTTCCATTATGGGGGAGTTTGTTAGAAATAGTCAGCCGGAGACATGGGACAGACTGTTAAAGAAATTCAATCATAATGAATACGCTTTACAAATTGCCTTAAAAGACAAAGTAAAAGAAACACTTTTGGATGCACAGAATGTTGCCACATATATCAATACACACAAATCTATCACTTTTGAGGGTGAAAAGGTTTGGCTGTTTTACGTCTCCGGTACGGAATTGAATGGAGATGAAGAGTTTAAGAATAATATTTTTTGTGCAGTAGAGGAATCAAGCCATAACCTTAAAGTTGGCGACATAAAACTTTATACTATTCGCCCAGACATCATGTTTTTTGTTAATGGCATTTATTTTGGCTATATGGAGCTAAAGTCCTCAACTAAAGGGCAGACGGCACGTGGAAATGGGCGACATAAAGTTGCAAAGGACTATCTTGCCACATTAAAGGCATTGGCAGAGCTGGAGAAGCGTGATTTAAAGGTAATAAGACAACGCAAAGAGTTGATGGCTATCTATGAGAATGCTATACACTTGACAGCAAGCGATTGTAATGAGACATACGTGATGCGTGGTATCAATCAGTTCTTCGATACAGCACATCAGGGTTTCGCCTGTGACCCGGCAAAAACCGTAGAAGAGCTTATTTCGACTGTATTGGAACCTTTCAAACCTTATCCTATAAGCACCGTTGCGCAGACAGAAAAAGGACGTTTTGAAGAAGTGATGCGTGCGCTATATAGCAAGAAGATGGTAGAGAAAGAGATTCTATATTACAACTTCATTGAGTATAAGTATGTAAAAAAGGATGGAGTAAAAGAACGCACATCCAATACAGGACGTTTGATAGCTCCACGACCGAAGCAGAAGTTTGGTTGTGACAAGATAATGGGGCGTATCACAGAGATGTTAGATCATGAGAAGGAACCGGGATACTATATCAACAAGTTACGTGAATATTTACAGGCTCAGGGTATTACACCTCAAAAGATTGATGAGATAATCCTGTTACGCGAACGCTACTTTAACAACAAGTTTGTCTATTCTCTACTGCTGCAATATGCAGCAGGATTTGGTAAAAGTAATATTATCGGATGGACGGCTTTACAGTTGAAAGACTATCGTTATGAAGGTAAGTATGTATACGACAAAGTAATGATAGTAGTTGACCGCTTGCAGTTGCGTGACCAGTTAGACACAACCATGATGAACATGAACATTGACAAGTCGATGTTTGTGGAAGCAAAGGACCGCAACACTTTCATCAATGCCTTGGATAGTAAGACACGTATCATTGTCGTGAACATCCAGAAATTCCTCGACTTGCAAGATGCCATTTCTGCTGCAGGACGGAAACTGAAGAAAATGCGTGTAGCATTCCTTATCGATGAGATACATCGCAGTAATTCGGGTGATAACAATCAGGAAATGATAGACCTATTTGCCAGACTACAGGAGTCGTTCAATATTGGCGGTCAGACGGTGGTGAAGAAAAATCTACTGATAGGATTTACAGCTACACCAAGTGAAGAGACTCTGGCAAAGTTTGGCGAGTTCCGTAGTGCTTTGACAAAACCCATGTGGATTCCATTTGACTTTTACACCATGCGAGAAGCCATTAACGATGGCTATATCCTAGATCCTACAAAAATCATCATTCCATACACCGTACCTGTTGATTTCCAACTACCAGAAGACTTGCATGACTGTGCTGAAGATGACGTCAACATTGTATTACGTAAAGATAGAGTCTATTCTTACGAACCACGCATGCGCAAGATTGCAGAATTCATTGTACATCGTCTTGTGAGTCTTGTCTATAAGAAAATCCGTGGAGAAGGGAAAGCCATGTTGGCTGTGAGAAGTATACCCAATGCAATTAAATATTTCAGCATCATACGGTCAGAATATGCTAAGAAATGTCAAGAATCCGCATACAGGAAGTATAAGGATGCCCCTATTGTCGTCATCTACAGCGACGACCAGAAGAACGAGTCATGTGCGACTTTGAACGGAGGTACGAGTGAAGATAAGGTTATCCAGAACTTCCGACAAGCAAAGAATGGCCTGATTATCGTAGTGGATAAATTACAGACGGGATTTGATGAGCCTAAACTGCACACTTTGTTCCTTGATAAGGAAATCAACGACATTAATGCAATTCAGACCATTAGCCGCGTGAATCGTAAATATAACAAACACAAGGAAGATTGTCATATCGTTGACTGCTCATGGCATAATGTGAATGTGGGAAACATAAGACAGGCTTTCAAAAAGTTCTGTGACATGGCTATATCAGATTTCAATCCTGAATTTGAAGCCAGAAGCGTGGCTAACACATATAAACTACTTCAGACCTGTGTCCCTTATCTACAATGGTTCTCACGCTATCAGCATGAGCGAGAATACACACACTTTGTATTGGATATGGAAGATGGAATTCGTAAATGGATTGAACAATGCTTTTATCAAGAGGTTCTTTCTAAGAGATATAATGGGGATAATGGCTTGAATCCACCAGATCCAGACTATCATCCTGTTACGAATGCGGCACGAGACTTGAGAAGTCTGATAGGCCATTTCTTTTCCAGTATTCGACTGCTAGAGGGAGTCTTTGTCATGGACAATAAGTATTATGACGAAGTGTTTCTGCAGTTTTGGCAGATTTATTGCAATATCTATCGAGAGATTACTAAGCAGACAGCAGAAGTGCCGTATGAGTATGAAATAATTGACAGTAATGAGGAGCCTGGCATCACATTAGTAGATGGAGAAGGGGGTAGTAGAGAAGGGGGTGTACATAGGAATCGAGGAGGTTCTGGTGTACAATCTCCAAAAGGCAAGAGCATGGACGAGGTGTTGGCTATTCTGAAAAGACTGCACGAAACAGAGCAACTTACGGCTGAACAAGCCCAAATCTGGCTACGTGAAATTGGTTTGATGTTTGAGTATATAAAAGAAGATAGCCAGTTCTGTGCCTTCGCGAAAGATGACAATTATTCAGAAGACGAAAAACTAGTAGAATACAGGAAAGTACAGGGAAGATATCGCCGTAGTCTGAAAAATCGTCCCGATTTTGTACAAGTGGAGCGATTTAAGCAGATGATTGTCGAAAATATTGAACAGTTATTTGCTATTTTCATGGCAGACTTGCTTAATGTTGAAAATGGGGATTCTGATTTTGATTACGATACCACAAACAACGAACATCCACAAGGAGGACTCTCCATGGAGGATTTGATGGAGATGGCACGTAGAAAAATACGTCCTGAATATAATGAATTAAAATTGCAGCAAAGAATTATAGAAACGTATGCTGACCATTTTCGTGGATTGTCTCAATATATGCGTAATTTTAATGAGACAACAAGAACACTGTTTACGGTATTGAACACACCATCGCTATCAACTCTCGATGGGATGGATAGCGTAGTAAAGGAATCTTTAAATATGGTTTGCATGGCAGAGGGACTTAGCTTGTCTGACAAGCGAATGCATCTTGACATGCTTTTGATGAGATATGAGGTGTATCTTAAGAAGCTATATTACATCATTCATAATAAAGAAATACCAGCAATGGAAGAAGGTAAAGGTGCAACTTTATCAAATGCAATTTTTGCATTTCCCGCACTACGTGGTCTGAAAAATAATCCGATACCAGCATATCAGGAATTCTCACAGAAGTTATCTATTCTTCGCAAATTACGTAATGACGAATCACATGGTAGTGGGAATATGACAGAACAAGAAGTGGATACAGCAATACACATTGTAATCGACATGTATCTATTTGTGACGGGTATGAACATTGCAAAATTAGAAGCAGCAGGAGAGTATGGTAACAAAAAACATCAAGAAACATCAGTAATCCCTATCCTTTCATATAATAATGGCGAGAACTCATGTGATTACAATATGGCGGCTGAGCCTTTTATCCCAGCTGATGAATTGCGAGAAGACCAAAGGATAGATATTCTTAGTAAAAGTTTGGTTCAAATGTTTAACCATGGAGGCTACCGTGATTCAGACAGAACATTCAGTAAACAGCGTCATTGGATTTCCGTATATCGGATTGCGGCTGATGAGGGCTTTATTATTGAGGGCGATTTTAAATACTTTAAGCAAATTGTAGATGTAATGAACCTTTCAGATTGCAAAGTCACATTAAATATAGCCGCTCTAGAGAGGGACATTAAAGGTGTCTACGGTATGTCATTTGCAAATTGGAGTGACAAAGGTTTAAGTGGAAAAAATCTTTATAGATACAACGACATAAAGCATTGTGCTGAAGTATTCTTGAAAATATTGTCAAGGAACAGGCCTAAGAAATAGCATTCGCTATTATTACATGTAAAATAGACAGTCAAATTGAGGACGGAATGTAAATTCTATCCTCAATTTGTGCTTTTTTGTCAGCTATGCAGATAGGCCGCACAGATTGGCATTACCTTTGCAGTATAAAATTAAAGAATAATAATTAAACAATAAATATATGAGTAACACTTCAATCCCAACAAATGTAAAGCGAGATCTTTGGTTTGCGGCTCATGGTAGATGCGAATTTGCCGGATGTAATAAAGTTCTATTTAGACATGGTATCACAATGGATGAGTGCAACATATCCAATTATGCCCATATCATAGGAGATTCCCCACAAGGACCGCGGGGAGGAGAAAAATCCAAAGAGTTATCAAAAGATATAAGCAATCTCATTCTACTCTGCCCTGAATGCCATAAACTTATTGATAGTGATGAGGAGAAATATACGGTTGAAGTGCTTAGAAAGATGAAAAAAGATCATGAAGAGCGTATTATGCTTGTAACAGGAATTCAACCTGACATGAAGAGTTTGGTGGTTGCCTATGGACCCAAAATTGGATCTGACACGCCTTTTTTCCATAAAAATGTTTTATTCAACACCATCTTTCCTGAGAGGTATCCGACAGAATCGTCACCTATAGAAATTCAGATGAAATCTGTATTGCATGACGGAGAGCCTGAGTATTGGATGGCAGAAGTGCGTCAAATAGAGCGGATGTGTAATGACAAAGTTTTTAGAGCTTTTGAAGACGAGGGTATAGCACATATTTCCCTTTTTCCGTTAGGCCCACAACCACTTCTTGTAAAATTAGGTACCATGTTGAACGATAAATACCAAATAAAAATATTCCAGAAGCATCGAGAGCCTGACACATGGCGTTGGCTTGATGAGGATAAAAAGAATGACATCTATTTGGATAAACCTACTGATACAAGTAAGGAACCAGTACTTGTAATAGCATTAAGCGCCAATGCCATTAAAGGAAGAATTGCTAAGAAATTTGGAGATACAGCAAGTATTTGGACTATTACTTGTGAAAATCCTGGTAACGATATGATGAAATGTGAAGGACAGTTGATGCAATTCAATCGCGTAGCACGGAAGGCAATGGATGACATCAAGACGGCACACCCAGAGGCAGAGTGTTTAAAAATTTTTATGGCTATGCCTTCTTCTTGTGCTGTTGAATTAGGTAGAATCAGGATGCCTAAAGCAGATTTGCCGTGGGTGCTATACGACTATAGGGTGGAAATGGATGAGGATTTTGAAACAATAACGATAAAATAAAAAATACAATGGGAAGATTATTAAGTAAAGAGCAAAAAGAAGAATTCAAGGATATCCTTGAAACATTAGGTGAATCATTAGACATCACACAAACACAGTATGATAATCTGACAAGGAGTTATAAGGCCGTAGGTGAATTCTTGCAGAACGACCCAGCATTTGAATCATATAGGCCTATAGTAACACCTCAGGGATCACTTAGGTTGGGCACCATTATCCAGCCGATTAACCCAGATGATGACTTGGATGTTGACTTGGTGTATAGACTTACGGAGAAAGATCCGAGGTGGACACAAAAAGACTTGAAGGATAAGGTGGGAACAAGGCTTAAAGGGAGCGACCGCTATGCGTCAATGATTGAGAAAAAGGAAGGACGACGGTGTTGGACATTGTTATACAGAGATAACTCCGATAATCCGAAAGAGAAGTACCACATGGATATTCTTCCATCCGTGGCGGATAGTAAATACATGGAGAGAATGACACGTTTGTTCTCACAGAGCTTTTCGGATCAGACAGTGGAGCAGATCTCAATTAGAATTACAGATAAGGAGGCGAAGGACTATGCCATATCAACTCGACAAGAAGAATGGCTGAAAAGCAATCCCGACGGATATGCATTGTGGTTCGCAAGTAGGTGTAAAGCTGACAACTCGGTGAAACTTATGGCTGAAGCAGTAGTCCCAATAGAGAAGTTTAATAAGGACAAGACTGTTTTGCAACGAATTGTACAGATTTTGAAACGTCACAGGGATATGATGTTTCGCTATGATACAGAGGATAAGCCGATTTCAATTATTATTACGACTTTAGCGGCGCGTGCCTATAAAGGTGAAAACAATCTACTTGAAGGATTAGTTAATGTAGTAGACAATATTGAAAAGAACATTATCAAAAATACTCGAGGTGAAGATGTCGTATTGAATCCGGTAAATCCTGAAGAAAATTTTGCTGATAAATGGCCGACTCATCCCCAAAGACGTGAGAATTTCTATAAATGGATAGCTGCTGTAAAGAGGGATGTTCATGAGATTCTTGATGGCGTAAACAAAATACAAATTCAGGATTCTTTAGGCCGAGTTTTTGGCAAGGATTTGATTACAAAAGCTTCATCACTTTTAGTGGAGCGTAGGAAATCAAAGATTGCGACCGGAGCAGCACTATTGACTAGTGCAGGAAAGATTACTGCCGGTACAATGGGAAAAATTGTGAATACAGCAAATACCTTCTATGGAGAGTAAGACTATAACACCGATACAACAATTTAGCATTTTGAAGCATGAATTCCCCGAATCGACTGGTTCGGTTCATTGTGGCACGATGAGCTGGTTCGGGGAATTCGCACCATCTGCTTTATCTGATACTTATCGATTAAAGATTACATATAAGCTAGGGAAGAGTCCAAAGGCTTATATTGTAAATCCTAAACCACTTCAGTTAGCAGAAGGAGCTACGCGACTACCTCATACCTATAACTATAGTAATAAAAAGCAACAATTATGTCTCTTCCTTCCTCAAGCTGGTGAATGGAAGCCTTCAATGGTCATAGCAACAACTATTGTTCATTGGGCAGTGCAGTGGATGTACTATTATGAAATATGGGTAAGTACGGGTATATGGATGGGAGGTGGACATGGGAATTGGGATGTTGAAAAATCTCGAAATTAGGGTAATTTGTAAATGCTAACCTTATTATTAAGAAAATGAAACTCATCAGTCTTAGAGACGACCAGCTGATGGAGTTCAAGACTGAGATGCAGGAAGCTTTTCATAGAGGACATGAAGATAAATTGGGTGGATACTGAACGATAGATAATTCTCGATAGCCGCATGGATTGGTTTGATTATAATTTGCAAATACATGAGTAAGCAATATGAATTATATTGTCCAACTTAAACAATGAAATATATCAGACGATTCAAAAGCGTACAGTGACGCTTCGGGCTTCATCATTATTGATGTGGAGGCTCTTTTGTAAGAGAATATATTTCTCTTGAGTTTCCCGGAGAACGGCGTTGTCATAGGCGATAAATGCCAGCAGCCCCAGAAGAACACCAATAGAAGCAGCGATGCAAATTCTTAGCCAATTCCTGAAATAACGGGAGTTCCAAAGACACTTGCACCAATACCACGGCATGTCGAGCAACATATATCGAACGAAACCTTTGAAAGACTTGGTGAGCTTCGGATGTTCATTGCACCCGGCGCACGTTTTATGCGCCTAATTTGCTTGGACTAGTAGGTTGATATACGGCATTTTACGAATTATATTATTTGCGCGACTAACACATCAGTAACATAATAGGTGCTTATTGGAGAGATTTTACAAGGTCAAAAGTAAGGTGATGTTACTCGACATCGCTTTTTTTGTTTTCATCCGGGAGGATGATTTTACCTTCAAAAAAGAAAAAATCGGTTTGGTTTCAACCATACTCCGACCAGACTTTTATTTCTCAAGTTTTCTTTCGCGCTACAAAGTTAATCATTTTTATCGAGACTTGAGATCAGATACGCACGGATCTTCACATAGGTCTATAAAAAGGTCAGTAGTCGCGTGTATATATAATACACGACCTCCGACCAAACCACTTTCTTGTCTGACCTTTTTCTTTTTTGAAGGCAATCCCATTTCATTCAGTTCTATTTCTGTGCCGTTGGTAGCCGGAGATGTTGGATATTCCAAGTGCAGAGTTAGAAGTCTTGGAATTAATTCAGATTTTGGGTATTATCTCATTAGAAGCAGGATTTTAAGACCTCATACCTGAATTTATCAATGATTATTTATGATGTAAGTTCAGATATGTGGTCAAATATTTGGTCTGGCAATTAAAATTGAGTACCTTTGCATCAAAATTGAAAATATGGACAAACTTATTGGACGTGACAAGGAGTGCGCAGAACTGGAAAGATGTCTCAGCTCCGACAGGTCGGAGCTGGTGATAGTACATGGCAGACGACGTATCGGTAAAACCTTCTTGATTGAAGAGTTCTTCAATCGGGAATTTGATTTTAAGTATGTCGGTGCCCACGGAATGACAACCCGCAGGCAGCTTAACAATTTTCAGAGCGTCCTTAACAGTTACTCCAAAAAGAAAGTATCACATTTAAGAAACTGGGATGAAGCTTTCCATGCACTTGAAGAATACTTGTCTTCCTTGCCATCAGATCGCAAGCGGATAGTGTTTATCGATGAAATGCCTTGGATGGATTCCGGTAAATCCATATTTGTGTCTGCACTTGAGAATTTTTGGAACGGCTGGGCTATGTCACAGCGGAACATAATGCTTGTGGCCACAGGGTCGGCAACCTCATGGATGAAAGATAAGATTGTCGCGAATAAGGGCGGTCTTCATGCCCGAATTACCTGCAATCTGCATTTGTCTCCGTTCTCTCTTAATGAGACGGAACGATACCTTGCGGAGAGAGGCATTGAATGGGACAGATACCAACTGACCCAAACTTATATGGTTCTTGGAGGTATTCCATTTTATTACAGCCTCCTTGACCCGGAATTGAGTTTCGCTCAAAATATGGACAGGTTGTTCTTCAATGAGGGTGCGCTTCTGAAACTTGAATTTGATGAGCTGTATAACGCCCTCTTTGACAATGCGGAATTATACACTTCAATCGTTCAGTTACTCAGTGAGCATGAATCAGGAATGACATACAAGGATATATTCTCGTCTTTGTCATCAAAAAGCAGCAATATATCCAAAGCCGTCAAGAATCTAGAAAGTTCCGATATGATTGAGAAATGGCTTCAATACGGCAATAAACGCCGTGATGCTGTTTACAGGCTGACAGATTTCTTCTCGCTGTTCTATTTCAAGTTCCTTGCAAACAATCTTTCCCACGATAACGAATGGTGGAGCAACCACCTCAACAGCGGAATCATTTTTGATTGGATGGGAAACAGTTTTGAACTGGTTTGTATGAGGCATCATAAGCAGATCAAATCCTCCTTAGGTATAAGAGGTATTGTTACATCCTTGTCCACATGGCAAGTCAAGCCGGATAAGAAAACAGAAACACCGGGTGGACAAATAGACATGATCATCGAACGAGCCGACAGGATAATACATCTTTGCGAGATGAAATTCAGTACAGACGCTTACCGTATCAAACCTGAATACGAGCGTCGTCTGCGCGAACGTTCGGGTTTGTTTAAGGAACTGACCAAAACAAACAAAACCGTGGTACACACCTTTATTACAACTTACGGGGTGGCCAATGCTAAAAACAAGAGCATCGTCCACAGCGAGGTGACGATGGATGATCTGTTTAATTCCTGACTACAATGAAGATACAACAGATTACACAGCGTTTGCAGGAGGTAAACACACTGCTTGCCGGTTGCAGACAAGACTGCATCACCTTTGAACAGGCTATGCTGCTGTCTCTGTTCTATCGGTATTTCAATGAAACAAACCAGATTGTGACAGAGGCGAATGTTATATTCCAAAAGGATGTGGAACAGTTGAATAAAATTGCTTTTTCTCTTCTTTCGGAGGCAGAACGATTCCTGTCTTTGGATATTACAGGACTGCAGTCCGTGGACTTTGCAACCATATTCGAGGAACATCTCGGCAAGTTTGAATCACGCTACGAAGAAACGAAAGAGATTTCCACAGAACTTTGGCGGGAGTACTCAGCTATGAGCAACAGGCTTGACTTCCTACCCATAGATTCGGATGAATACAAGTCGCTTGACCCTCTGTGTGATGCCAAGAAAGCGGAATACGACACTGCCCATGCACAGACCGACCGCCTATACAAGGAATGGCAACGGGAGCGTGACCGCACCTTTTGCGTGTATTGCTTCAAGCCGATGTTCCTTACCGTACTGGTGGAAAGGCTGAAAGGCATTTCGGAAAGCATCATCAGCGACATAAGACGCATGAAGGAGGAAACATATGAGTGACTGCATTATGTTCAAAGACACATCCGCATGGATGGACACCGTTGACCTCGCCCTGTGCCTGTTCATCTACGAGGTGTGTAAAGACCGGCAGTTCTATCATCTTTCCGGTAGCGACTTCGTGAACTTCATGAACCTGAAGCCCACGTCACGGGCTGTCACTGTACGTCCGAAAGAGAACCTGCGCATCTGCTACATGGTACTTTCCGTGTCCCTGACCATCAAGCCGCGCGAGCGTGCAAGGCAATGGGCGGAAGAGTTCCTGCAAAGCTGCGGCATATCCAAGTCATACTATGACAAACATCGCAACGTTCGGCGAAAAGCTCAGGGATATATGCCCGACGAACTGTTTCAACGTCGGTCTCATCCTAGACTGAGCCTTAAAAGCAGCAGTAATCGTAGCGTTGGATGATAGGCTCACACCTTCCGAGGCGACTATTACTGTATCCTTTTTTGCGATGTCATTCGCATAGTTTATCAACCCTCCGAAGCCACTTCCTTTCTTAATTTTGGCAATCATGTGAGTTATTTTTGACTTATGTTTATTATAATTTCATCTATTTTTTGAGCCAGCTCAGTCACCATCTTTTCGACAGAATGGAAAGAATATATGTGTGCCTCATGAGCCAGTTGGTTCAGATTATTTGCCATTCCCGAAAGCCTACGAAGGTCTGTCGCCGTCTCCTTTGAGATGGGTTCCTTGACATATCCGTTGACCGCCAGTTCATATACGAGAGTGGACAATGATACGCCTG
>CAMWRK010000015.1 GCA_947176655.1 uncultured Prevotellaceae bacterium
CGAGCCGACACCCGCGTACGAACCCGAAGCATCGACACCCTCATACGCGCACGACACGCCGCCAAGCGCACTCGAGTAGCTGACGCCGCGATAGACCACACGGCCTGTTCCGGTTGTCATAAAGTACTTGTCGCAGAAATATGTTGAGGAGGTTCCGGCGAAATTTCCTGTGGGAACCATATCCATGAAAAGGCCGTGCGCGACTCCGGTAATAAAAAAGTCGGAAGTAGTTGTGCCTTTGACATAGCGAATGGAACCATCGGGCATCCAAATGCGCCATTTGCCTACATTACCACTGTCATTGGGAAGATCCACCCCGTCCATCATCTCATACTTATGATTGTAGAGATTCACATATCCGAGGCAGCAGATATTGTTAACCTGTGTGGCCTTCTTGGTTCCGAATGAGTCAGTGTCAATGAACCAAGCATACTGATGAACAACTCCATCGCCGAGGCTATTGGTTACGTTGGGATTGATGAGCTTGGCATACTCATAGCCTACAGTATCAGTCATACCACGTTTCATTGTCTCCGCATCGATGAATCGGCTATTGGAATGGGAACCTGCTCCACATCGTTCCTGCATATCCCTGCGGCCATAGAAGGCGTAGGCAAGGTTGGCGAGACGTGAATGCATCATTGCATCAATCTGCTGCATTCCTCGCTGTTGACTGTAATAGTGGAAGTCCACCCATGTCATGCTCGCAACGGTGCTTCCGGAGGAGAGCATACAGGAGCGGAATTTCTCTCCGGCGATAACCGTCTCAAGGGCGGCACAGAGATGTTCTTCATCATAATACCACTCCGGCTCCATATCCTCGATCTTTGTGGAGTTGGAGAGAACCACCATATCGAACTCAGCGGTGTTCAGGATGGAGAAGTTGAGAGTTTTGGCATTGGAAGGCACATCTTTGATGAGATACATTCCGGCTTCAAACTTATTGGAGAGGGTTGGCACAACCACATTCTCGACAACATTACCGGAAGCATCACAGAACACAGCTCCCACAAGTCCTGTGCCGGGAACGCTTGGAAATCTAACCTTCGTATGCTTTGACACATCCACTTGAACAACCGAATAGGTACTGTCAGTGCTTAGAGATGTTTCAAGAGTGGTCTTTGCTACAATCTTACGGCCTACGGTGATGGCTCCCTTAGCCTTGAGATCTTCAAATGTCATGACTTCTGCCACAGGCTTCGCAGGACAGTGGTTCTTGTCGTTGGAGCTGTAGCATGAATATGTGGCTCCATTCAAATAGTCATTGACTCCCTTCTTCCACATTCCAGGCTCATACATCATCACGTCTCCCTCGCTTCCATCGAGCTTTGCCGGAGTACAGTTAGCAAGGTCTGTGGCATCGGCATAGTAGTTTGAGTCGGCATCATGAAGCGGATAGTAGGTCATCTGTCCATCCGGATTATTGATCACAACGTCATTGTTGGCCATTCTAACGGTTTTGGTGGTGGCTTTTTTTGTAACCTTTGCGAGGACACGGTGACGCTTGGCAAAGATGGCAGCCAAGTGACCGCTCATGACATAGTCGTTTCCAAAGAGATACCCGGTATTATTGTCAAGGTTGGTGACGCTCGCATCATCGGCCACATGATCAATACGGATCATGGTGTATTCGGGCTGCACGATATTCAGTTCCGGGAAGTGAGCGCACATCTTCTGATACTGCTTTTCCTCGATATACCGGGTCAGACGGACGGTACCGACAAGTCCGCATGTGTCCGTTGAATTGCCGGAGGCATCAACACCACCCATTGACATGAATTTGTTGAGCCAAGTTCCGTCATCTTCCCGGTCAATACCGGTGATACGGATACGATCAATATTGACACACCTTGTAAGGAGCGTCTCCCAATTGATGCCGGGACAGTTGTCAAATATGAGTGTCCGGACATTTCCGTAACTCTCAAGAGTCAGACCGGAGGTGGTCAATTTCCGGAGATATTCAAGCCGGAGCGTTGTTATGGTCGAGGGCATCCGGGCAATTGATACCGGCGCACCTTTGGCAAACACGATACTCTGAACCTTTGTACCTCTCGCATCGAGTTCCTCAAGTTTAGTGTGGTTGGAGAAATCGAGGGCTGTGCTTGTGCTGCCTCCTGTCTTGGCCTGTGCCTGATTGCGAAGATTGACTTTACGTAGCTGACGGCAGTTGTCTATCGAGAGCCACCAACCGGTGGAACCGCCACCCGATGCAGCCTGCAGGTTGATTTCCCGGAGAGCCGAACACTTGCCGAGATCAAGGGCATTCTTGAGGTGATCTGCCGCTCCTGTCATATCGAGAACTTTCATTCGGCTTGCACCGTAAACTCGCAGAGGGTCATTGACAGTGTAGGCACCTGTGATATTCAGAGTGGCGATAGCTCCTCCGGCAACAATCCCGGTATTGGCAATGTTGGGGCTGTTGTTGGTGCCATAGCCGAAGGCGTAGGTCTCATTGGCCGTTATTTTCAGCGTGTCGGCAGCGTCCGATGCCCCACGAGCCAAATACAGATCAATGTTGTCGGAGGTGAAGTTGCTCGTTCCATATTTGGCATCGAGAAGTGCCGCACGGTTGGTGAAGAAGAATGTGCGGTGGCTCTTGTTGCTGCCCTGCAAGGCGAAAATGAACGGCCATTTCTTTCCATACATCGTCTGAACCGCCGGGGCGATATACTTGAGATAGCCGGACTTGTTGAATGCCCGGTCACACCAGTTTCCGCTCTGCTCATCGTTGAGCATACTGAGGACTCTTTCGTTGGTCATCACGGCACGGAAATTGGCGGCGCATCTCTTCAGATCATCTTCGAGATTGGCGAGACAGAGGTTCCACAGCCATGAGTCATGTCCCTCGAAGGCATATTTGCTTGCCTCCGCGTCCCATGTGTTGCGGTCGGTGGTATAGAGATAAACAAGGAAGCAGTCGTTTCGCTTACCCATCTGTGTATCGCCGTCATAATAGGTGATGTACCACTTGAGGCCATCCCATGTGCGAAGCATCATGTTCTTGGCTCTCTGATCGACACTGAGGAAATAGTCAGTGAACAGGTAATAAGTCAGAAGGAAATCCTTGTCGAAGTATTGATTGATCTCATCCTTGAATTTCTGACTTACGAATGTGGCGATGTTGTTGGAGTTCGCTCCGGAAGGAACACAGGCACGAATCCACGAATACAGACGCTTGAGTGCGGTCTGCTGTGCTGTGGCAAGTCCTGACCATTTCACATCGCCGTCACTCTGAACTTTCCCGGAAGAATCCACCCCATAATTGACCTCCGCTCCGGCATCGAAGTTCTGCGCGAGATGGGTGTCGCTTGTCGTTTGGAAAAGGCATACCGGGGAGGTGTTGTTGAGCATCTCAAGAGCAATCGGGCATGACGCTGTGAAGCCTGATACACCCTCCATGCCGAAGACTGCTCCACTCTTTGATTTTTCGTTGTTGAAGTTATATTGGCCGTAGTACACGTTTTCTCCGTCTGCGGTCTCGGCACAGAAAATATCGATGGGCATTCCGTCAATGGCTGTGCGGACGCTGACAGCACCGAGACTGTTACCTCCCTGCTCATACTGATAACGCTGCGGTGGCGTGAGAAGGCCGAGTTCCTTCATAACGTCATTAAAGAGCTTGGCTCCGCCGGTGTTGAGAGACATGGAAGAATCCGAGTAGTCAGACTTGCAGCACACGATCGGGACAGGAACGGCACCGGGACGCATGACGTATTTGTTGCCGGAGAGGACATTCTTCCCGGTCATCGATAACGCCTCGCTCCCCTTGGTAAAGTAGATGCGTATGTTCTTACTCGGGTACTTTGTAGAAGATGTGCCCTGAATGCGGATATAACAATTGGTGAGAATGAAATCGAAGTCGCTGCCGAGTGGCGAGTAGAAGTACACATCGGCAAGGAAGTCGGTCTTCTTGTTGTTGGTCTCATAGACATCATTGAGCATGTTCTGACGCACGATGCGGAGGACTCCCTTGCCCATCGCACGGAGTTTATCCATATCGACATCCCCGGTGTCGCCGATGATGTCGTTCTCGGAGAATATCTCCATCATCTCATCGGTAGTCTCGCTGTCCACCATACGGTTCTCAAGCTCCTCATCATCGCTGATTGCCCGGTTATAAACACGTATGCTCTTTATCTCGACATCTGCCTCGGAGCTGTCGATGGTGATTTCCTGTGGGGTGTCCTGACGGAAATTGAACGATGAGTCATATATGTCGGCTCCTGTTCGGTTGCCTGTCACATACAGCTGCATAAGACGGTCTTCCGCTGCGGTTCCGATCATAAGGGCTACCTTCATCCAATCTCCGGCGGCATAGTTGGTGGCGAGCTTGATTTCTCGCTGCACAGTATCTCCGTCCTCATTCTCGTATGAGACGGTCTGTCCGGTCTTAAAACTTGCCTCCTGTGTTGTGATAAGGAGACCTTTGCCCTTGTCGAGACAGCTGACAACAGCGGCATCCCGGTCTGTCACGTTGCTGACTCGCATGGTGATCTCGATGGTAAGGCCGGTGTTCTTGACATCGGTTGAGAATGGCTTGCTATGGATTACGGCCTTGGCTCCGTTGGCAAGCCGGAGCGCACCATCGACCCATCCGCTGCTTGCCCAGTCCACTCCTTCGAACGATGTTGTAATGCCGTTCGATTCCCATTTTGCCGGATCGCTTTCCTCGTTGCTGCGTCCGGTTGCATCGAGTTTGTATTGGAGTCCGTATGTAGCCTCGTTGATGTCCACTCCGCTCTCCGACACATCGAGGGCGATTGCATAGATGCATGATCCGAGCCGGAGCTGTAGGGTCTGCGCTCCTTTTTCGGTGAAACGGTTGCTGTATATCTGAGTGGTTCGGGCTGCGCTGACAGTCCGGGAGAGTTTGCCGTTGTGCCAAAGCTCAACGGTGGCCGGTATGACTGTAGGGTCATAGGCCACGAATTCAAATTCGCATTTCTCATATTGGCCGACTTCGATGGTCGGATTCTTGTGCGATGTACCTGTGAGGATACGACCATCCGCATGAACCATCTTGATGCCGACAAAGGGGGAACCGCTGCCACGCTTGAAGATGTCCATGTATATGCTCTCGCTCTTGAGGGTCAGCCCGTCCTGTTCCATCTCGGCCACCATCTGAACGGTATGCCGACCCACAGCGAGTCCGGCCATATCGATGTTGAAGTTGCTGTTGGTGGTGCCGCTTCGGGTGACGGAATGAAGGTTGCGCTGAACGCCATCGACATAAAGTGTGACGGACTTGGTTCCGGAGCCGGTAACTGAATAAGGAATCTCCACCGTCTCGTTGGTGGCGAATCCTCCCTGAGCAATTCCGGAAGCGAGGTTATAGCTGCTTGAGAGGGAGAGAGTCACTACCTTGACTGACACATAGGCCTGTTTGCGCTGCTCCTTGCCTGTATTGGGGTCTGTGGTGGTGGCAATGACATATATATCGCTCGTGCCGAGCAGAAGGTATTTGGTGAGGTCAAGGGTATAAGTGTTGGCATTGACATCCTTCTTGGTCTCGGAATATGTGACAACCGTGCCTCTTCTGACCTCTATACGGATAGACGCTTTTTGACCTGTGGTCATGCCTTTGTCATCTCCTCCGGAATATTGATGGTCATACATCCATGTGAGAATGGCGGTATCACCCTCCTTGATAGTTTTCTTATCAACGGATGCAGAGAGTACGATTTTTGTTGTGGAGGCATCTTCACCGCCTCCTCCGCCACCTCCTCCTGTAACTGTGAATTCGGCGATTGTAGCGGACTTGCTGTTGAGCCGGACGGTTGTCGAACCGTCATCATTCTCCTCTGTATCCACACCGAAAAGTGTCCCGGCTTCAAGTTCGGCCACTTTAGCTGCAATCACTCCGTTCTGAACGGGATTGGTACTGTCAGGATCAAGACTGCTGTCCACCTCCACTTCATCGAGGGTTATGACCACGTTGCCCTGAGCATCCGGAGTCTTCGCCTCGCCGTTTATGGTTATCTTCTTGACAGTGTTCTTTGAACCGTATTCTTCCCATGCTCCGGGATTGAGGAAGGTGGAGATGGTAGTTCCGATGAAACGGTAATCCTCCCATTTACCGGGAGCCGACTCGAAGGTTATGATCATTCCTCGTTTCTGATCATCTTCGATGTTGGCATTGGCAAGAGCAGCCACAGCAGTTGCCTTGGAGTAATATCCTGTTGTCAGGGGATGAAGTTCGGTGACGTTGTAGAGACCACTTCCGTTACCTTTTCCACTTGCCTCAATGAGATCGTTCTTTTCATCGCTCCAAGCATAGATGGTGTCCTTACAAATGAACAGTTTGTCTCTTTTCACCTGTGAGATATTTTCATTATACATAGCCATTGGATACCGGGAACTTGACCATGACAAGTAATACTTGCCTCCTACGATAAATGCAAAGGCTTTGGCAGACGCAAGGTAGACAACCTCTCCGGTTTCCGATACGGCACTCTGCGTTTGAGTGGTAACATTGGAAGTTATGATCCTTGAGAATCGTGCTGTAGCACCCTCCCGTGCTTTCAATGCGACACCTTCGTACTGCGAGATGACATATTCGGCACCGTCCTTTGCCGTATTAGCATTGTCTGCAGCATCTTGGGCAGACTGAGCTGCCGCAATCGCATCAGCGGCTGCTTGATCTGCCGACTGCTTCGCCGCATTAGCCTGTTGAGCTGCGACATTGGCGTTCCCGGCTGCTGTATTGGCTACAATGGCTGCATCCTCCGCCGGTTTGCGGAGAAGAGAGACAGGAACGTCCACAACCTCCGTTCCCCGGATTGCCGGAAGCGAATTGACTCCCACGAGAGAGGTGACCTGTGGCAGTTCATCAACGCTGAGAGACTCGGCTTTGATAGCATTGAGTACTCGCTGGATCAATTCCTCATCGGACGTAGTGGTGGCTGACCCCGTATTAATAGCGTCCGCAATCTGCAGAATCTCCGCATTGGACATATTCGCGGTCATGGACTCGATTTGGTCGGGATTCTGCCTTAAGGCTACGAGAGTCTCGTCTATTTGAATTTTTGAGAGTGCCATATTATTACTTGTTTGAATTGTTTACTTGGATCATGTCGCACAGTCCATCGATGAAAGCCGGAGTCGCGTACATGTTGGCTACATCCATGATGCTCTTGATCTCCTCTTCAGAATACTCCGTTTCACCTTCGCTCTGATATATCTTCAGGGCGAGGGCATGGGCACGGATTCCGTTTACATTGAGATAAAGCATATTTGCCACGCTCTCTCTCGCATCTCCGGTCTGATACCGGGTGCGGTCAATTCCGAGGGGAAGTCTGAATTGTTTGAAGTTGATTTTCATATTGATGTTTTAAGAATATCCGTATAATTCAGTTGTGTTGATTACCATGAATGAGAATCCTCCATCTGTGGAGACAAATACATCAAAATAGGTTGTTGCTTGTGCGCTGACACATGCATATCCGGCGTTATTGTTACCGTAGCCACTTACAAAAACCATGTAGTTCTGAACGTTCGAAAAAGGTTGCCCGAATTTTACTCTGAATCTTCCGGAAGCGGTTTTCTCGACAGTTATATTCTCACCGTTATATGTCTTGAGGTCTGTTAGTGTCCCGGCACTGCTCACTCTCCCGGAGAACATCACTTTAAGATTATATCCGTTGTCGTGAGCTTGCTTGAAGATTCGGTTCAGAATTATCCACCCTTTGAAGGTATCTCCCTCTCCATATCCAATCATCTCCACACCTGACCGGGGAAGAATACTGAGAGTGGTTTTCTGTTGACCGTCCTCATAAAAGTATTTTCCGCTCGGAGCATTGACCGACCATTCATCTTCCGGAACTTGGTTACCCCAAGCATCATTCATGACTATGGCACGGAATCCGTTGTAATCAGATGTCCAAGGAATAACTACATTCGTATTCCATCCACCGGTCGCTCCGGGTATGACAACATTATTGTTATTCTGCAATCCAAGCGTTGACATCGCTATCCAACCATTTGAAGACAGGCTGTAATATCCGTCTCTGAACGGAGTGCGGATGGCTCCATTGATAAGGACATTGTTCAACACCCCATAAGTCGCATTCAGAATACCTGTAAACTTGCCATTGACCGTCTCAATGCTTCCGTCCTCAAGGATCTTGAAATTTCCGTTGGCTGTCACCAATCCCTCAAGCTGAATGCTGTCGGCCTTAATCTTCACACCTTCCTGTCCGGCTCCTACAAATGCCTTGAGCTTTCCGTTCTCATCGATAGCATACATCCCGGTCATCTTAGCAGTGGTCATAATGCCGGATTCCGCGAGGACATTGCCGTCCTTGTCGAAGTTCTGAGCTGCTATCTTTATGAGCTTTTCAGACTGCTCGAAGAGGGTACGGTACTTGTATGTCAGAGCCTCGATCTTGTCGGTGGACATCACAAGCATATACAGGTAGATTTCCCCGGTAAAACTCAGCTTGAAGTCACCGGTGCCGTTCCACAGACCGTCACAGGTGAATTGGAGGTAGCCGGAAGTCGTCTCAAGATCTTCTTCCACATGGAAGGAGTTGAAGTTCTCAAAGCCGGTCTTATTGACACCTTCGAATCCGATAGTGAGCTTGCCGGGCTTGACACATCGATAGAAGAAACTCAGATATACAGGATGAGCCTCCTTCTTGCCGTCGGCATTGACCTCGAATTTGGGTTTGCTCCGGAGATTGGCGTTGGTCTGAAGGATATACTTGTTGATGATCCGCACCACCGTTCGCCCGGCATCCTTGGTAACGCTTGCCGAGTTCCCTTTCTTTGTAAGGACATTATTGTTCACCCACAGCCATTTGTTTCCGACAAGGAAGAATACAGCCTCATTTGCAGTATCCCATTTTGCCATGCCGGAAGCGAATGCCGGATTATTCAGATAGCCCTTGTCGGCAATGAAATCATCCCGGACGGCATCGATCATGCTTTCAATCTTTCCTTCGACAATCTCGAACTTGGTCTTGATGTCTTCGCCTGTGGCAAGAAGGAATGTTCCCCGGAGGTAAGCGTTGTCCGAATAGAGGCCGTTCCCATGAGGCTGATTGTCTGCCGGGAAGTAGTCATCGGTTATCCCATCGAGATTGCCGAGACGTGTCCGGAGGCAGTCTGTGAAATTGGTGGTATGTACACCGTCCATCACATCGATGCGCGGCTGACCATCTTCGGTTGCGGAAATTAGAATGAGGTTCTGACGGTTCTTGTCGGTGGTGTTGCCCATCAGCACACATTCATCGCCGACAGCCGGAACACTTGAGCCGAAATCGGACTTAAACACGCAGACATAGTCGCTCCCGGCTTCCCTTACTTCAACCCAGTAGGATTTCAGATTGCCACCGGTATAAGTGCTGCAGCGCATCAAGTCTCCCTTGACGAAAGTATTCTCCTGCTCAAAATGAATGTGCCAATGTGTACCGACATCATCGATGGTCTTGATTTTACCGTTGGCCGCAGATACACATATCATGCCCCCGACGCTCCGGATCTTATCAATCAGAAGCTCGAATACCGTCATGATCTGACGTACGGTCAGTTTATCGACAGTGAGATGGGACAGACCATTCTCAAGCCAAATGCGCCAACCCTCTCCGGCAAAACCGTCCACGAATTTAGGACTGCTCATCAACAGCCGAACCACCAACGAGAGCAGCTCTGCATTTCCGGCATCATCGATGCGTCCACCTTCAGAACCGGGAGTGTGGTTCCCGACTTCAATGCCTTTTTCAAAGATGATCTTACCTTTTGCGCGGTCGGGGGTATTCTTATTCAGAAACTCCCTTTGGCTGCGCCGGGCAGAAAAGAGGTTGTTGTCAGTGGGGAGTGTATTATCCCATGAGCGTATGACATCGGGAAGGTTGGTGGACTCACCGATTGACTTGGCATAACTGCGGACATCATTGATGGAATCCGCCATCTTCTCTTGAGAAGTCCGGCTGAGCGCATCGCTGATCTCAATATCCATCGATGACGGAAGATTGACCTTCCGGGTGATCTTGGTGATGCGACTGTCCCGGTAACCTGTTTCCGGGAAGTATTCATCGCTCTCAAGACGTATCCTTTGGCCGATGGTCAGCACGACCTCGTTATCCTCAATCCATACATGGTCGGTGGGAGCCTTATATACCGAGATGTCGAGGTTGTGGTCGGCATTGTATTTATCGACCGCAGACATGAATTCCGCTTCGGCCAACTCATAATACTCGTCCGGCATCCGGAGGTTCCACAGGATATACTTATCGCCGATCTTGGGAATAAGTTTATCGCCCGGAAGCTGCATGTCGTTGTCATACGGCCATATCGTTATGATTTCAAACTCTCTTGTGGAGCTGTTGAAATTGACCTCGAAAAAATATGTGCCGTTATCCTCTTCGCCAAGTCCGGCAAGCTCGCTTCCCTCTTGGAACGACACTCGCTTTACAAGACCTCCTATCTCGTAAGCGTTCGGATCAAACGGAAGGCTGTTGTCTGAAAAGTAATATATCGTGAAGGGATTTCCGTCCTCGCCGGTCTTGACTTCACTCCGTACATTGCTGACAATGCCTGTGCGCCGGGGATAGATGTCTGCGAATGCGTCTGCCTCGTAATGATCCACACGTCCATATTTGTCGGCATTGATCTCGACATATTTCTGTCCACCGGGTAACTGCAGCCGGGAATATCCGTACTTTTCTCGGTCGATGTTCCGGCTGCTACCGACAGGATAAAGCCGGGTGTAGAACTTGACATTGTCTGCAGTGCCGGGATCGATGGACAGTAGTCCTTTATCATAGCCCATCGGGATTGGCTCCCCATGCTCACACTTGCAGATATTGACGGTCTGTCCCTCCACCCACGCTTCGGCTCCGACCTTCTCGGCTATCTCCTTGAGTGCCTCATCACAGTATTTGCCGAAATAATCGATGACGATATTTTCGGCGCCGTCCACCTGTCCGACCTTCCAATCGGTAATATTCCCCAAGCCATTGTTCATGCACTTAACAATCATGGCCACGTGCTCATGCGGAGGAGCGGTGAGGGTGAACACCGGGTCATCCTCATCATCGACGGTCTTGATCACGAGGAGTCGCTTGAGCATACTTTCCACTCCGTAGAGTTTGATGTCATAGACACACTCATTCCTGGCATTCTGACTCGGTCTGTATTTTTCTGTCAGCCAAAATCGCTCTCCCTCGAAATCGACGTAATCATCGACATCCAAAGATATATGGTCATAATGGGTGAAGGAGAGTGTGAGGATACTGTCCCCCTGTATCTCCTTTACCTGTGTCGAGCTGTCATTCGGCGACAATTCCGCTTTAGGTGTCCCGGTTGAATCGTATATCGTTATAAGCATATTCTAACGGCATTTGAATTTCATTAAAACGAGGGGTCAGGCTCGCGGAATTTTACCTTGAACCGACTCGCATGGACACCTTCCTGCCAAATATAAGACAGCGGTTTATATCCGGAACACTCAACATAGAACACTCGCATTGTCAAACTCAGTTCCGGGAACCGGATGTTGAGCCACCCTTTCTCCCCCTGCTTGAGAAAAGAAATGAATTCGCGGTACTTGATCAGCCATCCGCTCCGGCTCTCGGCAAAGAGAGCGAAATGAAGGGTCACATCCCTCTCCTCATTCTTGACTTCGAGTTCAGAGGAATACTTACTCCCGTTATGTTCCCGGATATTGACAGCGACATGGGTCTTGACTTTAGACGGTGTCATTATCGCAATCTCATTTTCCCGGCCACCCTTCTTCTCTTCAGTAAGAAAGGCACCGAATTCTGTCCATATATCCACGCCATTTATGATGACGAGGTTTTTCAGTACATCTTTATCCATATCATCGGGTTTTTATTCCGTCACGAATGATCTTCTTGATCTCATCCTTAACCTCATCGAGGGTGTCGGCTGTACGCCCGGTATTCTCTTCAATCTTCCGGAGATGGGCTGCGGCCTGTGCCATTTTTTCAGAGACATCCTCCATCTTCTCATCGATAGAGGCTGTATGCATCTGTATGCTCGTTTCTATTCCTTCAAGTTTTGTACCTTGGTCTTGGCTCATTGCCGTGTAACTTCCGGCTTTCCCGGACTGACTTGTTCCGGAACCGCTGTCAAGATCGACACCGGCAGCATCGGCTATGGCATCGAGACGGTCACCGGCAGCGGACATGATCTCTTCAAACCTACGTCTCCAATTCTCCAAATATGCAGCGTCTGCAGTACCGTCAATGAAAGCGTCTGACAATTCGTTGTAGAGCGGTTCAAGAACATTTGCAAGGTCGCGGTACATAAAGCCATTGAGGATGGCTTCCGCAAGGGTGTCCTCAGTGAACTTCCCAAGTTCCGACACATCTCCACGCATCTTTTTCAGAGCGGAGGCTGCATTAGACAGGAATGAGTCGAATGAAACACCCATCACCATCTCGCGCATGGAGGACTTGCACTCGTTGATCTTGTCAATAAGGTCTTCGATTGACTTACCGCTATCGACCCATGCCTCATAATATGCCTTGGCCTCATCACTGAGCTTATTCTGATTATACCAAAGCTCTATCATGTCGGCACTGGCTCCCTTGAGGCTCCAAGTGGCAGATCCGCCATTCAGTGAGTTTCCCCACTCATAGTGTCCCTGACTGCCCTGCAGCTTTGACCACAGCTTATCATAGACTGCGCTCTCCTTACGGAGATTATTGGTATATTCGTTCAAAGCGGAGGATTCCGCTTCCCATACACTGACACTCGAAGGCTTGGCATAGCCTTTTTCAATAAGCCAATTCAGCAGTTCCACGTCCTTTATGATGTCGGAAATCTCGCTGCGATTAGCGGCATATTCGGCTGATCGCTCCCGGAGTGCGCGGTTGGTCTCTATCTCGGCAATATACCATTCGCGCTTCATCTCCTCCATCTTCTCCTTCCATGAGGTGAAGAGCGATATGATCGATGAAAGACCGCTCAAGGCACTCGTTATGCCTCCGACAATATCACCCGACCATATCTGAGCGATGCCGGTTCCCATATCCATAGCACCATCGCAGAAGGTCAGAATCTCGTTCATCGAGTTCTTGAAATTGTCGCCGAATACCGAACCGAGCGACTCTCCCCACCCTCTGATAGTATTGGTCACCTCCTTGCCTTTGACGTTAAGGTCTTTCAACGCTCCGGACACATCGCCACCTTCCTTTATCGCCTTGTTGAGATCAGACCATGATGTTCTGAAAGCGGCAAAGGGATTATCTTTTTCAAGCTGCTTCCTGATATCCTGTACTTGCTTCAGCATTCGCCGGTATTCATCGACAGTGATCTTGACAGCCTTTTTTACAAACTTTCCGTCTGCATCCTTTACCGGAATGGATATCTCGACACCGTCACCGTCGATCTTGGCATTCTCAAGAGTCTCTTTGGCCTGTGCGTAGAAATCCTTGAGAACCTTGTAACCTCGATCAGACACAGTGCCGAATAGTTTGTCATAGAAATCACTCGCTTGCAGAATTTCTCCCTCAAGGGACGCAATCGATGTTCGGTAGGCTTCCTCTCTTGCAGATATGGCAGACTTGACTGCAGTAGTGTCAAGACCCTCCGACTCAAGCCGGGCAAGCTCGGCATTGAAAACTTCCATATCTGCCTTGTGGGATGTCTCGATGTCCCGGCGGCGTTGATCGAAGTCCTTGTATTGCTCAAGCAGCTCATTGAGCTTTTCCCGGCTCTTTGCTACCTCGTCCTTCTCGACTTCCCGGATAGCGTTCTGCATACCTTGGTTGGCAAGTCGCCGGGATTCTGCAAGAGCATCGGTCTGTTCCGGAGTGAGTGCGCCATTCTGCAACTCTCTCCATTTATCCTCTTGTGCCTGTATTTCGGCCATCTGCTTCTCATAGTCGAGGGCAATCTGACGGCGACGTTTTTCAGCCCCTTCTTCGAGCTGATCAATCTCCTCCTGTTGGTTTTTCCAACGGAGGTTCCGGAGTTCCTCTGCCACGCGACGTTCCTGTGCCACTCGGTCATCCTTGTCTGGTTTATCCGGCTTATTGGGTTTGTCCGGCTTGCCGGATTTCCCGTCCGGATCAACATCCTTGCCGGGCATATTCGTCATTTTCCGTTCAAGTTGATTAGAGAGTTGCGTCATTGTATCGACATAACCCGAAATGGTCTGCATGGCATTTTGCCGTGCCGCTTCTTGTCTATCAAGAGCTGCTTGATTACCATTCTTTCTACGCAGTTCATTAACTGCCCGTGCACCTGCTTCGTTAAGATTAGATCCGGACTGACCTCCATAATCACTGTGCCAATATTCGACTCCATTGGCTGCACGAGCCGCAGCAAGCTCTTCGGGAGTAAGTTTTTGAAAATCGGTGTGACCGGAAACACCGAATCCCTGTCCGGTTCCGGATAAAGCACCGGCATGAACTTTATTGTAAGTGAATTTCTTATTACGCTCTACATCTTCGACCATCTGATCGGCGACGTTCTGAATCCGGGTCTCGTAGGCTTTAAGTTCGGCTCGGAGTATTATGGCCGTCATCATATCCTTGGTATGCTGACGGAATATCTTCTCCATGTCATTGACATTATCGATCTCCTTACCGAGCTTGCGCCATTCCTCTTTGGTGTCAGTAATGAACTTCTTCTTTTTGTCGAAGCTGTCACCAAGGTTCTCCCATGCCTTTTTGAGTTTGAGGAACGAGGCTATCTGCTCTCCTGCAGAAGTAGCGACAGCCTTGGCGAATTCTTCCTGTTCCTCACGAGCCTTCTCCATCTGCTTCTGACGCTCCTCCTCTGCCTTTTTAGCCTCCTTGCTTCCCTTGGCAAAGGCATATAAAGCCCCGACAACCGTAACACAGGCCATAGCGAGTAAAACGTATGGGTTCGCCTTGGCAACGGCGTTAAACGCTGCCTGTGCGACCGTAGCGGCCTTTGTTACGACAACTCCTCGACCCTGCGCTGCTGTCTTTATATTTTCGGCAGTTGTAGCAGCCTTGGTCTGAATAATACCGATACCCTGCATGAGGGCTGACTGCTTCTGCAGATTGTTCTGCATGGAGCTTAACGCATTGCTCGCTACAAGGGCAGCTTGCAATTTCGTCTGAACCTCCACTAAATCTTCCTGACTTACTCCGAACATCTCAGCTCCGGCAGTTGCTAATCCGAAGCCATCGATGGCGACCTGCAGGGCTCCGGCCAATTGGTCGAACCCTCTTGTATCGGATGCGGCATTGTTGATAGCTGCTGCTGTATCACCCATTGCGTCCCTCAGAACACCGGCCTGTTCGGTCAGATCTTCTATATGACGCTGCAAAGCCTTACCTTCAGCAGTGGCACGTTCCTCATCACTGAGCTGTGCATACGCCACCATGAGGGAAGCGATCTCTTGAGTAAGATTGCGGAGTTGCTGTTTGAGAGAGACATCGGTGGATTCAGATGCCTCCTTCAGTTGCTTCTCCATCTCGACAAGTTCCTCAAGTCCGGCTTTCTCATCCTCAAGCTCTTTCTTGACCTCTTCGATACGAGCCTTGGCCTTGCTCCATTCATCTCCCGGTGTCGCGGTCTTGAATGACTTCTCCAATTCCTTGAGGTTCTTTTCAAGACGCGAGACATGCTCCCTCTGTAGTTTTAGGGATTCTGACACCTCCTTGAGTTCTGCGGATGCCTCTCCGGAGAATTGACGGACTATGCTCCCGGCCTTCTTCAAGCCGGGAGTAAGTCCGTCCTTCATCAAGAATTCTATTTCGATCGGTTTCATTGTGAGAGATTGCTTCTGAAAAATCCTACAATTTCGTTGGCTTCATCTTCAGCAGAGCGACCGTCATCCTTTTTCGGGACTCGTTCCTCGATATACCGGGGAGCGTCGCTCAACATCATTATGAGGGTTTGGTAATTGACCTTGTGCAGAATGTAGTCAATAGACCAACCTGTCGCGGTAGCCACCTGCCACAGGAACCCGAAGGGGCTATGGGAGTTCTCGTAGCGAGTCCTTAACTCCCCTTCTTTTTTTGGCTCAGTCTCAGCTTCATCGGATTTGTCTTCTCGGCTGATCTGATAATAGGAATAAAAGGGTCTGTCCCCATGAGGCTCACAAATTTTCGCACTGCGGCCATCTGATACTCATAGCGGACAAAGTGCCGGACGAACCATGTGAGAGGCTTTACAAGGGATGTGCCGCCGATTGTAAGGGCAATCATCCGGCAAATCTTATCTCCATGATCCGCAAGAAACCGCATCTGCTCCTCCTTGGTGAACTTCTCCATTTCGGCACTCGAAACCTCCATAGACAAATATGTCCGGGCAATTTCTATTTGGCCGGACATACATGGGCGGCGCATCGTCACCCTCAAGACAACAGGCTTCTTACGGAAGGGAAGCCGGAATTCCTTAAGGGGGAGGGAGACACCCACATTTAAGAGAGCCTCCGCTGCCTCCTGTTGGATCAGTCTGATGGTTTTCTCTTCCATAGGAATTAAGAGCCGGAAGAGGCCGTAGTGTTGGTGATCGTGTACGGTGCGCCGGTAGCCGGTTTGTTGACCTTGAGCTGACATTCGAGCTTCGACACTTCGGTAAGCGTGAGCTTGCCACCGAGATTACCGAGCAGCGTTGCAGCCGGAATGGTCAGTGTCTGACCGGAAACGAAATCGATGATGCACTTGCCGGTGTTCTCCACGAGAGCTGAAGGAGCGTTCCAACCTGTGTAGTTGGGTTTAGTTCCGACACAAGTGCCTCCGAGAACCTTCTGAATATTCTCGTAGTTAAGCTGAATGATATTGAAGGTCGGTTCGATCTGACCATTCTTCTGAAGGAGGGTCAGCACAGGGGCATCGGGAACCTGCTCGGCCTCTACGTCCACAGCTTCGGGTTTCTTGCCACCCCAATCCCATGAACCTTTCTCGATATAGCCTATCACAAAGTCCGCGAAGGTGACCTTTGCAATACCATATACAAAATCTTTATTTGCCATGTCTTTTGAAGATAATGATGAAAATTGTTGTGAGTACTCCTGCGATAAAACCCATCCAAAACAAGGTTATGAGTTTTACCAACAGATTTGAAGACTGTTGCTTGGCTTCAGTCTGAACGCTGTCCTTGTACTGATCCAGTTCATCCCTTGCCTTGTAATACAGTTCTTCGTAATATTCCACCTCTCGCTGCAGACTGTCGCAGGTAGCGGCTACATATATCACCTCGCCTTTCTTTGCAACAGTGGCCGTCGCTTGGCCGCTGTGGTGGGTATAGACAGCCTGACTCGGAAGTTTAAGGAGGCTGTCTACGGGGATTGCGATCTCCGCCTTGCTCGACGGTACCACTTCCTTTTGGATCGTTCTTATTACGGACGCTGCCGTGTCGGAGGTCACTTTGATCTGCTCCGTCTGAGTCTGCTCCGTCTGAGTCTTTTTGGTTGTCGCGCAGCTTGCGCAACACAGGACAGCCATCAGAATGAGGGCAATTGGAAGCAGACTCGACAGCCTTACGCAGACGCTGCATTTCCCTCTTGGTAGAGGCCATTTCCCTCTTGGTTGCCTGAAGATCTTCTCTGGTTGCATTGAGTTCCTCTTTTAAGGGTTTGACAATATTTTCCACAAGTATCCGGGTGGCGTTTTCAGTGTTGGTAATACGCACACCTTCGGCATCGGCCTTGGCTTTCTCGGCTTCGGCATTTGCCTTCCGGACGGTTGCCTTGAGTGTGATGACTCCTACCACAAGGGCAAGCAAGCCACCGCCAAGAAGTATGTTTAATATTTCACTGAATGTCATCGCCACTCGGTTTTAGTTGGTGAGGTTTAGGCTGCTTGGTTGATGCCGATAGACTTGAGCCATTTCTGAACGTCGAAGCTCGGACATGCCTTCGCAGCGATTTCGTTATGACCGATGATGCGCACAGAGGGGTGTCGACGGTGGAAGTCCTTGACGT
>CAMWRK010000016.1 GCA_947176655.1 uncultured Prevotellaceae bacterium
GCAGAGAACCGTGCACGGCACCGGCAGCACCGGCCTCCGACTGCATTTCCTGAACCAGAACCGTGTCGCCGAAGAGATTCTTCCGTCCCTGAGCAGCCCACTCGTCCACGTGCTCCGCCATGGGAGACGAAGGAGTGATGGGATAGATGGCAGCAACCTCGCTGAACATGTATGCCACATGTCCGGCACAGGTATTGCCGTCCCATGTTACAAATTTCTTTTCTTTTGCCATTGTTATATATGTTTATGTCTTTATGTTTATAAATGTTCTATCAGTACAGCATGCCGAACATCCACAGAGGAACTTCCGGCCCATGTCCTTCCCTCGCGTCCGTACATACATATATCACGTCGGTAGCCTTGCGCCTCGGCATCTCGTCCTGAATGCGGAAACGCATCCTGCCGTCCAGAATAAATGTACAGGACCTGTCCCCCACACTCACCTTGTGTTTGCCAGCCGTCGCGTTCTGGAAGAATGTCTCCATCATATCCAGACGATTCACCCGTCCGGGGGTCATGACATTCATCAGGTTAGTGTTGTGCATCATCAGCCGCACAGGCTTCTTGGGGAATCCCTCTCCCTTGCGGTATATCATATTCACGAGACGCGCGTCGCCCAGGAACTTCATGTAGTTCATTATCGTCGTCCTTGAAGTCTGCACCTCCGTAGCCAGCTGACTGACATTCGGAGCACCAGTGCCATTTGTTGCCAGAAGATGAAACAGCCGTTTTATGCGGTTGAGATTCTTCTGCTCCATCTGGTTTATGAGCAGGATGTCCACCTCTATCATCATGTTCATGGTCTTCAGCAGATTCTCGCTGAAGTTCCTTTTCTCCAGGAAGAAAGGATAGTATCCGTGATGCAGGTACGCTTGGAAATGCTCCAACGGGTCGCACTGCGCGCACACCTCCTTGGCCATGCGTTCATGGCGGTTCATCAATTCGCGCAACGTACTCGGTTTTATGTCCGTTCCGGCCTTCATGTTCAGATATTCGCGGAAAGAAAAACCTCTGAGGCTGTAACTGCGGCAGATACCGTTCAATTCAGGGTTTTCGTCCTTGAGCCTCATCACCGTACTTCCGGTGAAGACTATGCGCAGCATAGGAAACTTTTCGTAACATTCGTGCAGTTCATGACTCCACGCCGACAGTTTGAATATCTGGTCTATGAGCAACACCTGCCCGCCGGCCTTGTAAAACTCTCCGGCGAATTTCACCAAGCTGTATGTCTGGAAGAAGAAGCTGTTCATATTCACGTACAGGCACCTTCTGTCCTCGGGAGAAAAATTTTCCAGGGCATACTGCAACAGAAATGTGGTCTTGCCTACGCCACGGCTGCCCTTAATTCCTATCAGGCGGTCGCGCCAGTTGATTTCATCCATAAGCGCACGGCGCACAGGCGAGCCAAGATGTTCAAGCAGATACTGGTGTGTTCTAAATAATGTTTCCAACATACATGCAAGTCGTGTTAACGTGTACGGAATGTATATTTTACGTTCGCAAAGATACGTCTTTTTTGCTTAATTGACAAGTCTGCGTGACAAAAATGCCTGTTTACCATTCTATCGGGCCAAGATTTTTCATCTGACGCATTATCTGCGTCTGGCGCCGCAGCATGTAGGGTGACGGATTCTGCGAGTCGAACCTCAGAGGAGCCGGCAGCGTCGCTGCTATCAATGCACAGTTGGCACGTGTCAGACGGTCTGCGCCTCGTCCGAAATTGCGCCACGCCACAGCATCGGCACCATACACGCCATCGCCTGTCTCTATGCTGTTCAGATAGACCTCCATTATCCTGTGCTTGCTCCACATCAGTTCCACAAGCACCGTAAAGTATGCCTCCAGGCCTTTCCTAACCCAACCGCCTCCCGGCCACAGGAAAACGTTCTTCGCCGTCTGCTGGGATATGGTGCTGGCACCTCGGAAACGCTCTCCGCGCCTCCTTTCCTCCATGGCCATGGATATGGCATCGAAATCGAAGCCATGATGTGTCATGAATTTCTGATCCTCGCTTGCCACCACAGCCAGAGCCATGTCAGGCGACATGCCGGTGTCCATATCCACCCAATGATGCCTCAGACGCACTTTCTCGCCGCGCGCCATCTGCTGTCCGCAGCGTATCAGCATCAGCGGCGTGACATACACCGGTATCCAGCGGTAGGCCAGAACGGCCAGAACACTGCCCAAGAGAAAAAGGACTGTCGCCCAGCGCACGGCATTGCGCACTCTCACAAGCAAACGCACCATCGTCCAAGCCTATCTCACCAGCACCTTTCTGCCGCCCGACACGTATATGCCCCTGTCCGGCCTGCCCACCTTGCGTCCCGTAAGGTCATAGAACCCTGCCAATGCACTTGAATTGCCATGCAGTCCGGCTATGGCATCGGGAATGTCCTTCACGTCTATGCGGAACAGGTTGCTGTAGTTCGTACTCAGTCCTATGCCGTTGGACCATCCGTCGAACACGCCCGTCCTCATGATTATCAGAGAACCGTCAGTGGTACCGTTGCTTCTCTTGCTCACGAGATAGTATGTGCCTTCTATGGATGTCCCTCCGTCCTTCACGTCCCAGTCGCAGAACGTGGCATTATAGGTGTCCAGCGTACCTTTATTATTATTGTATCCGTTGTTCTTGCCTGCACGCCAGATCATGTACGTCTGCTTGGCACCGTTATAGAAACTGTACTTGCCGTTCTTCTGTTTAGTACACAGAAATTCAGCTGCGCTTCCACGCCCCTCCGCCGTAACGCTGCTCACGGAAAGCTCCTTGCTGTCGTTGAGATACAGAACATATTCCGTGCCGTCCTGCTGCACGTTGGTCAGTGTCACGGTCTTTCCGTCCCACGGATCGGCAGGTTTCTCGCTGGTCAGCAGGGCATATATTCTGTCCACTTCCTCTGTCGCAGGATTTTCTCCCAGAGCCTGAACCGCCGCCATTACGGCCTCGCGTGTGGGAGCTGACAGCTCGGTCTTCTCCACCACCCCTGCGAAGTATCTCCGGAGAAATGCCCCACGGTCGGCATCCCTCTTCAGAGAATATGCTGCGTTCGTGATGTATTCCACGCTCATGGCCAGATATATGTTGTCGAAACCATCGAAATTGTGCTGTCCGGCACCTGTCGGGAAACTCGTGGACACGGGATTGTTACGCTTTCCGAACCCTGTCAACGTCTCTTCATAGATGAAGCCCACCTTGCCGTCGGCCTGCAAATCCATAGAGCTGTATGCCGACGATGTCGTGCTGATACGGCGGAAACCGTCCCATCCCGTGGCAAAGCCGGCCACACCGCTCATGTCTCCCGGGGCGGACAGTTCCTTGTAGAAGATGCCGACATCCGTGCGCGAACTGCCAGTGGGCAATGACTGCAAGGCCAGATACATCTCCGCGCCGTCGCTGTTGCGTACAACAGGCAGCACCAGAATCTCTCCGTTGGTGCTGTTGTTGCCCGGAGTGAGTCCTGCACCGGAGAAGGTGCTCTTCACTTCGTTTCCCCAGTCACCCGTGCCCTCCATGGTGTTCTCGTATGTGTATATATTGTATATTCGTCCGCCGGCCACACGGCTCGACAGTATCACGCGTCCGTCGGGCATTTCCTCGCACTTCGGCTCGTCGCCTCCGGCAGCAGGCAGGGCGTATGCGCCGCCAAGAGCCTGCCAGGTCCGTCCGAAATCGTCGGAATAGATGACACGGTTGCCGTTGGGACGTGCGCACAAGGCTGCATACAGACGGTAATAGCGGTCTTTCTTCACTATGCGGCTCTGGAACACCTTGCCGCCGCCCACGAAGGCGGCCTGCATCGGGTTTCCGCTGTCGAAAAGGCTGTATATCTGCTCCGTCACGTCTACAGGTTCCTGCCATGTCCCGCCGTTGTCAGTACTGCGTATCACGGCTATCATGTTCGGATTCTGACGCGTGGTGTTGCCGTTGCCGTACACTGTACATCCGGCCACGGCCATCACTATCACCTCCCTGCTGTCACGGTCGGCCACCACGGCAGGATCGCCGAAGGCCGTGTCGAAATAGTTCTCCGTAGCCGAAGTGCGTCCCGTACCCACAGCCACATCCCTTATGTCGCTCCATGTAGTTCCGTTGTCATCGCTGGTTCGGCACACCACATCCACCTGTCCGTACCCCGGGTCTGTGCCGCACACCAGACGTGCGGCCACTGTTATCAGGCGTCCGTTGGAAGCCGTGCAGATGCCCGGAATGCGGTATGGCGGCACAACACCGTCGCCCTTGCTCGTGTTGTAGAGATCGGTTCGCTCCGGTTCATCACTGTCCGGCCCACATGCCGCATTGCCCTGTGCCATAAACACGAAAGTCAGCAAGGCAATAAAAAAGAAATAGTGTTTTTTGTTCATGATATATATATGTGTATTTGTGTCAAGACTGTCAACAAAACCTTCTGCAATGTGCAAAACATACCTAAGCCCACACAAATATATACAAAATCGGCGATATTAATACGCTGACAGAATAAAAAGGATACAGACAGTATAATTTTCTGGATGTATTGAGGACAACTATAAAGTTTATCCGCCCCCTCTCCACTGTCCTCTCATCCTCTAACCGCACTTTCCCATCCATTATATTAAAAAATATTTACACGTCTGCATCCTGACCGACGGTATCCGGCCGATGTCTTCGGTAGAAAAGTCGGGGGATGTGGCAGGAAAGAAAGAAGTGTGGCAGACCTTGTCGGACTCCAATGTCCGGAGCATCTCCATCCGCCCATGCTATTTGGTCGCTATTTTACTATATCATAGATAGTTATGTCGACACATAGGCGCACTATACGGGCGCAGAAATGCACCTCGTGCCGTCCTGTGAGCAGCACCGAAGACACATTTCGAGGAGTGTGAAATGAGCGGTATAAAGACCGGGACATGGCTGATGTCGGTTCGAAAAAAAAATCATGACAACAAGTGGATGCCTACATCTGGACGGATACCATCAGGAACACAAAGTCTGCACAGAAGTGTGCCACGTTTCAGCGTAAACTCCTATTCCGAATCTTGTCTATGATTCTCTCCTTCCCCACATAAAGAAACCCTTCGCTGAATGTATCAGGAAACGTATCCTTCCTGACCGGAGAGAGTTTTATGCGCAACATATCAGGCTCTAATGCAATGCTCTCCACAATATAAGAGACATCTCCCATTGAGGTTTGTACCACCTGAAGGGTATCTTGCAGCCGGATGCCGACATTCTCACGGTTGGCTATGTAGCCATACCACGAACTATCGTGCCGGTCATAGAAGAGGCGGATGGAACATTTGGTGCGAAGCTCGAAGCTGCATATAAAAAACAGTATTCCGATGCTCATAAGTATAAGCAGCAGGAATACCCCGTAGCGAATGACCAGGCGCTGGAATAATGATGCCATGTTTTTACTGCTTTTAGTCTGCCGCCAGTTCAAGCTGGTTATGTATCAATTGGTAATAGTAGCCGTGCAAATCCACCAGTTCGGCATGCGTACCCTGTTCCACCACTTCCCCTTGCCGCAGTACGATAATACGGTCGGCATTCCTTACCGTTGACAGACGATGCGCTATCACAATGCGTGTACGCCCGTGGAAAGCATGTTCAAGATTGTCCGTTATGTTTCTTTCGTTTTCCGCATCAAGGGATGACGTGGCCTCGTCCAGCATAAGGTACGCCGGGCGTTTATAGGCCGCACGTGCTATCATGATACGCTGTTTCTCTCCTCCGCTTATTCCCATGCCTTCCGCACCTATCTTTGTGTTCACCCCTAAAGGCTGTCTTTTTACAAACCCGTCGAGACAGGCTATAGACAAGGCTTTCTCCAGACGTTTTTCGTCTTCATCCTCGCCAAGTATCACATTACGCCTGATGGTATCAGAGAAGACGAAGTTGTCCTGCATGACAATTCCCGATGCCCGGCGCATGGACTTGGCGGTAAAGCCTGCCAGCGGTTCTCCTCCTATAAGGATTTCACCGCAGGTGGGTTCATAGAATTTCAGCAGAAGCTTCATCAGTGTTGTCTTGCCGCTTCCGCTTTCGCCCACTATTGCCGTCATCTTTCCTGCCGGAATGGATAGCGACACATCCTGCAGAGCCGGCTTGCATATGTTGCCCGTATACGAAAAGGTAAGGCGGCGCACCTCTATATCCTGCGGTTCGTCGGGCGATACATCTTTCTGCAGGGCTGAGTCCTCATTCTTACACAAGTGGACTTCCTCGGAACGCTCCAGGCTTATCTTTGCATCCTGAAACTGTTGCAGAAAGCCTATGAGTTGCGAGAGCGGGCCGTTGACCAGTCCAATGATAGCCGAAATGCTCATCATCATGCCAAGGCTAAGGTTGCCGTTCACCACCTCGGCTGCAATCCAGCAGGTTATGAAGATGTTACGCAACTGGCCGATTACCGTGAACCCCGTGTTCTGTATCTGTCCCAGCTTCAGGATTTTCACATTCATGCGATAGGCACGCTTTTGCAAAGCACGCCACTCCTCCATCTTGTAGTCCTCGTAGGCATTCAGTTTTATGTCAGTGATACCCGACATCAGTTCATACTGCTTGTTCTGGTTCTCTGAATTGATTTTGAAGCGTTCATAGTCCATGGCCTTGCGGGTGTGGAAGAAGTATGTCATCCATGCCGTACCCAACCCTGTCAACAGCAGGTACGCGGTCAGAATAACCGGGCTGTACCATCCGATAATGGCAAGATAAAACGGTGCCGATACTATGGAGAAGAATGTCTGCAACGTACTGTAAGTAACGAAGCCCTGCAGACGCCCGTGATCGCCCAGACGCTGCTGGTAGTCTCCCACGCTCTTAGTGTCAAAGAAGGTCATGGGCAGTTTCAGTAGTTTTGTCAGATAGTCGCTGAGCACGTTTATGTTTATGCGCGTACTCATGTACAGGCTAACGTGGCTGCTGATAAGCCCCATGAGGAATGTCCCGATGAAGATGAATATCTGGGCGAACAGGATATTGAGGATAAGCCCCATGTCACGCATGCCAATGCCGTCATCCACCATGGCCTGCGTGAGGAACGGCGTGACGAGTGACAGCAGCATGCCGAACAGCATACCGAACGCCGACTGTGACAGTTCCCAGCGGAACGGCCACACATATTTGCGTGCAAAGCGTACAAGGCTGTGCTTCTCCTTCACGGCCTCCCTCTCAAAAAACTCCTCCTGCGGCTCTATGGCTATCACCACTCCCTTGTCGCCATTGAGCCAGAACCCGGAGAACACGTCTTCAGCAAAGGCATGCTTGCCATAGGCCGGATTGGCAATGCAATACTTCCATTTCCTCGTCCACCGGCTTTTCCGTATGTCGTACAGCACCACGAAATGGTTCTGTTCCCAGTGCAGGATGGCCGGCATCGGACACTTCTCGCGCAACTGCTCCAGCGTCATCTCGAAAGTCGCGCTCTCCATACCTATCGTCTTCAGGGCATCGCGTATACCGGCCACACTCACTCCCTCACGTGTCAGGTGAGAGAGTGAGCGCAGATACGAAAGCGGGTAGTCCTTGCCGTAGGCCGACGCCACCATGCGTATGCAGGCAGGGCCGCAGTCCATCCGGTCAAACTGGCGTGTGAACTTCATTATTGTCAACCATTCTTCTTGGGCTGCTTGTTGAACTTATATATCACGCGCAGAATGACGTTGCGCGGAATGACGTTGCGCCATGTCTCTGTAGTTCCCTGAGCGTTCACAGTGTATGTTATGTTGGAGAGTTGTCCGAGAATGTCATATCCCACAAGGGCAAAGGTGAGGTTGCCTTTCATGATGCTCTTTGACAGTTGTGCGTTCCACACGAAGTCGCCTCTGTTCATGACCTCGTATGTATAGCCGAAACGTTTGAAGTAGGTCAGGTCTGTCGCCAATTGCAGATTCCACGGCATTGTGATATTACCGTTCACACCGACACTGAAGTCCGCAGCATTGATGGTCTGAAAGTTCTCGCGTCTGCTTTCGGCATGGTTCCATGCTATCTGTGTCTTGGTTCCAAGACGTACTTTTTTACGGCTGTATTCGAATTTTACCGGCAATACCAGATAGTTTGTGTACACCACGCTACGTTGTGGCACCTGCATGCCTGTTCCCGTTAAGTCTACATTGTGATTCAGATAATTCGCCATCTGTGCATATACAGAAAAACCATTCTTACCCAACCGGCTGCTGAATGTGACGGCCATTTTCGTGTCCCAGTTGCCGTTGACGTTTTCCGGACGGAACGTTCTCACACCGGTGTTAATGTCGTAAATCTGTGCCGTAGCCACGGCATTGCGATAAACGTTTATGCCTATATTTGCCCATACTCTCTGTCCGTGCTTCACATTCCATGTTCCAGGGTTGTAGTAGAATGTTGCAGAGAAAACATCCGTATTACGTAAATCGGTGTTTCCTACTCTGATGTTAAGCGGGTCGCTGTCAAAGCGCAGTCCCATGAGCGAGAACATGGACGGAAGCCTTTGCTGGTAGTTCAACTTCAGTTTCAGAGCGTGCCTCATGCCTGCCGTATTGCGTTCAGTCTCCAGTTCAAATGATGGCAACAACGCCGTGCGCCAGTCGTTTCTCTGCGTCTGTCCGTTGTACTTCCAATTCTCATGTTGCACTGTCAGCCCCGCTTTCCAACCGAAATACAATCGTGTGTATTTCTTGTTGTCTCTGTATGTGGTCTTGTCATAGCGTCCGTTGAATTGTAAAACGAATTTATGTTCCACATCGTCAGTCAGATAACTGTTGGGTCTGTCCAATGCTTCCAATAGAGCAGCTTGCGTAGATGGCAACACTCCGATTTCGGCATTGTTCATTTCCTCCAACCAGTCCAGACGGTACAACGAGTTCTCTTTCTTATCGTGTGTATAGAAATAGTCTGCACTGGCATTGGCCACCCAGTCCCAGTTGACATCGAATGGCAGTTCCATGTTAAAGTTTATGTTTGCATCAAGATGGTCTAATGGCAAATTATCGTAACGGTTACGCCAGTCACTCTGCGTTTTGTAGTCCAGACTGTATTGCTCATAATTGTTTTTCGTGATATGTCCACCATTGAGTCGTCCGTTGAAATGCAGCGACGTTGGGTATCCGGGAATTTTGTAGTCAACGCCTGTCGTTATCCCGCCATTGACGTTAGTACTATTTCCTTTTGTTTGGTTCTGCACCTTGTTTATTAATATTCCTGTCAGTTTCTTGCCGGTACTTGTTCCTTGGAAGAGCGACTCCCAATCATCCGTCTCAAGTGGATTCTCTGAAAACTCGGCAGCATAAGACTTATCACAATCATTGTCATGACGGAAAGTAAAATAAGGGCGGATACGCAACTGCAATGTATTTCTGTTGCGTTCGGGGCCGAGGTTAAGGTGCAGATAGTGAAATGTATTGAAGGCTGTGGTTTTGTATCTTGCCAATAGTCTGCTGCGTGTGAATGTACTTCCTGTATTTTGAAAATGCTCCACGTTTTCCAGCATGTTTCTGTCTGTATCATAATGGGACGCGCTGGCATTACCCTCTACTCTCCAGCGCCTCTGCTTGTCATATACCATATAGTCAAAACCACCGTTTTCTGTAGTACTGATGCCACTTCCTATTTCACTTGGCGACCATTCTCCGCTACTGCCTGGCTTTCGGCTTTCATGGGTGTTGTTGGCATTGGCATAAAATGTCAGTCGTGACTGTGGTGTGAAACGCATGGCAAAAAGCCGGCCTAACCATCGTTCCTCTGTGCCTGCACCGGCTTCAATGTTACCCAACCAGCCAATTTGGTATTGACGCTTCAAATTTACATCCATTACGCGCTGCCCCTTCGACACCTTGCGCCCCACCTCCTTGCTTATTGCTTCGTGAAAATCATCCTCTTTCTCATATACCTTAATATTCTGTACTGTGTATGCCGGCAGATTATCAAGCATCACCCTGTTGTCCCCCTTGAAAAAATCCTTGCCGTTCAGCAGCAGGCTTTCTATCTGCTCGCCGTTGACGAATATGCGGCCGTCCCGCTTCAATTCCACTCCTGGCAATTGCTCCACCAAGGCATCAAGCATGGAGCCTTCCGCCAGATTGAATGCATCGGCATTGTATATTACAGTGTCCCCCCTTGTGTAGAATTTCACCTTAGTGGCCGTAACCGCCACCTCTTCAAGTTGCCGTACTTTCGGCTTTCTCCGCATTCTTATGTAGCCCAACTTGTATCCATTCTCAAGTCTGCCTATCTTGAACTTTATTCTTTTCTCAACACTGTAATACATCGGGTTGCTGATACGGAGGATAAACTCTCCGCTGCGAGTGCCTAACATAATAGAAAAAACACTTTGGTTATATTTTTGGTCTAATCTTGCCATAGTTCTACCAACAACCACACTGTCAAGTGTCATCAACTCTACACATGTGCTGTCACATATAGGTGACTTCATATTGAAAGCATCGCACGGCCATCCCCAGACCCAGATGCTATCTTTGACATTGGCATTAGCATGGGCTGTAGACAAGAAGAGGCATACCCAAAAGAGTATGTGTTTACACATTTGAGAATGAAGAGGAGAATGGATGCTGCAATGGAATGCAAAGCCATTATGTTGGGCAATAAATTTCATAGACAACTATTTGTGGTGGGGGATATTCAAGGACACTCATCTTTTTTCGGTTGCTTGTTGAACTTGTATATCACACGCAACATTCCATAGCGCGCAGGATGATATTGCGCCATGTCTCGGTAGTGGCATGTACATTCACCGTCTCATGCGCGGGACGGTTTGGTCATGTGTGGTGATGTGTCAGTTCGCTCCGGTGTCTAACCGTTCAAGGCCTGACGGGGAGACGCTCTTGTATTTGTACCAGTCGTAGGGGAAAGCGATGCTGCCTTCCGAGTCGATGCGCATGACCAGCAGGCGTCCGTCCGGAAGGAGCCTCAGTCCAAGCCCCTGCCTGTATGAGGCCTGGAAATATGCGGTGTTGCCCCTCTCTACCAGGTCAAGGTGTGCCTGTTTCCTTGCAGCTATTTTCTTTGCCATGTCGTACAGTTCTCTGTAGAGCATGCGGTTGCGTTCCGATGCCGGCAACTCGTATATGTTGCCGCAGCTTATGTCGCACTCGTTTCCGACGCTCAGCCAGCTTATGCTCATGTTGCGCGAGTATCTTACGGGAATGTTTTTCACGTCCTTGCCCCTTGCAATCTGTGCCACGAGGGAGTCTATCCCCTCCAGCGTGGCGGGCGATTCCGCAATCTCCTTGTCAAGGTAGTCCGACTGATGGCACACCAGTTTCACACGTCTGCCGTATTGTTGGTATATGAGGAAGGAACGTACCGACAGGTCACGCGCCATGTCGCCGCCGTTCGGGAAATGATAGCATTTCGGCAGCTGCGGATTGCCTTTCAGGGTTTCGCGCCATATCATGGTGTATGTCAACGTGTCGTCTCTCCGATACCTGTTGCTCTCCGGAGCATGGGGCAGCATCCTGTCCAGACATCGTACAACTGATGCCATCTTCCCAGTGGTGGTGTTGCCAAGTTCCAGTATCACCGTATTGGCATAGACACTGTTTCCGGATGTGCGCATCACTTTCTCCTTCTCTTGCAGATTTCCGGAATAGTCCCGGCGCAACACCGACAGAAGTTCGTCGAAACGTTCCTGTGCATTGAGACACAGAGCTGGTATTATCAGTATGTATGCAAGCAGCAAATGTTTTTTCATGTTGTATAGTTTGTTTTGATAAGTTTGTTGGCGGACTTTATAATTTCGTCAGCATTTCCGTTATTTCCTTCTCCATGGCATTCCTGTGCCTTGTGTCCTGTTGCATGGCTTCTTCCAGTGACGGTACGGCATACGTGCTGAGGTTCTCCCCCTGTATGGCATTCTCCTTTTCTGTCTGCCGCGCAGTGGGCAACGGCAGCCACAGGCATGCCGACACGGCGGCTGCTGCCGTTATGCCTCCTATTCCGTACCATGGTTTGAAGTGCATTGCCCGTTTCACTTGTCTCTGTCCGTCCTGCACGGTGTCCGTCTTTTCGTACAGCCTCCGGCAGAACCCCTCCGGCAGGGGTGTCTCCGTGTCTTCGGGCAGCATGGAGAGCAGCACCGTTCTCCTTTCTTCCTGTTCTGCAGGGCAGTGCCACGATTTCAGTGCCCGTGCCAGTTCGCGCTCCTCGGCGAGTGTCGTTTCTCCGTTCAGAAAGCGTGTCAGCAGTCCGTAGGTTTCCTTTTCCGTCATAATCTTGTTGGCAAATTCAGGTCTTGAATATCTTGTATTGTTCCAGCAGTTTCCTGCGTCCGCGCGAAAGCAGGCTCCTCACATTGACTTCCGTCTCCCCCGTCAGTGCGGCAATCTCCGCCGTCTCCATCTCGGCAAACATGCGTAGCGTCAGCACGCGCGCCATCTTCTCCGGCATGTTCTCCTTTATCCATTCCCTTATGGCCTTGCGCTCGCTCTCTTGCTCCAGCGTCTCCTCTATGTCCTGGCTGCCGTCTGCCATACAGAACAGTTCCGTGCTGTCCGCAGTCTCGCGTTTGCCTTTCAGACGGTCTATGCAGGCATTGCGCAGCGCCACCGTGATGTAGCGTCCCATCTTGTCCCCGGCATCCGGAACGTCCCCTCTGTGCCACAGCCGCATGAACACGTCGTGTACGGCATCTTCGGCGTCCTGCCTGTTGCCCAGCATGGCCAGAGCCATGCGGTACAGACGCGGCCCCAGGTATATGTAATTGTGTTCAAACTCCTGTCTTGTCATGAAACGTACCGGACGTGGATGATTTTGTTGACTGACTTATATATATAACGAACCAGGTCGCCGTTTTGTGGCAGCATGGTGTCGTTTTCTTTATACAAAGTCTCTTTTCCAAGAACGGAAGCTATCATCGAACCAACGTTGATTTTGTCCACAAATCAGGATGTCGCACCGTGTTGTCCCGATGTCGTTCGTATAATCATGCAAAAAAATATATAGTATGTAACAATAAAGCCTAAAGTTCCTACTAGTGTTTTGGTGTGCATCTATATAATGTCCCATCCATGAGGGATTAAATCTGCAATGCTTAAATGCGCAAGCCTCGGCCCGAACCATCGTTTGGGAGCAACAACCGGGCTGTTTATTTTGGGATCAAGCCAGGCTCCCCACCAGCTGTATGTACTATTGCTAATAATATGTCCATAGCACATGCTTTGCAAATACAGATTCTCTACCGGGGTGACATCGTCTATGACGTGGAAGTTAGACCCAGCAAAATTCTCCCTACACCATACCGTATCATCACTTGTAACCAAGAAGTGCCTGTCTGCGCCCAGACATGCTATCGCTGCCTCAAAATATGAAAAAGGCTGAACCGGATGGTAATCTTCTACACGCAGATAATCACCACGTCGCACATTGATGCTTATTGGATGCAAGCGCAACAATGTTCCGTATTTCTCTTCCAGACGTGTCCTGACACTATCTTCCATTTGAAAAAGGTGTCGCACCAAAGGCTTGTTGAAATACCGTTCCGACTGAAAATATCCGTGAAGGCAGATGTTAGCCTCATGTGGTAAAGGATGATAGCCAAAAGCAACTTCATTGTAGATAGTATAAGGACGTGGTATCTCATCTACAAAATGGAAATTGCGGAACAGGTTTGATTTATACTTCTCTACATACTCGTACAAACAACAACTGTCAGGTTCTGCAACCCAGCTGCCAGGCCTCGGACATGCGTAACACTCCAAACTCATTTCGTGTGCTAAAGAGGCAGCAGCAGCAAGTTGAAACATATTGTTGCCCATTCTTCCCATCAGTTGTACATAAATAGCATCCATCGGTAATTCTAAACTTTTGATGCGCAAATAGATTATAGAAAAGCGACACCTGCATCACGCTACATATCAACATCTCAACATTGACATCTGCCAGCCATGCATATGCAGGCATGAGACACAGCCCATCTATTCAAAAGTAATAGGTAAAAGTCATTGTATCCCATTATTTTTTTTATATTGTCCAAGAATAAACAATGCCCTCCCTTTGATAATGCTCTGTATTCTTTCATCATCATATCCTTTGGGACATGAATCTGTATCAACTCCTTCTATTTTCATTTGACTACATCCTCCATGACAAATAGGATAAATCCGACACTGACGGCAAAAATCATTGCCATACTTTATCGCCATGCGCTTTTCGTGTTTCGCATTCCATACGACATTGCCATCCTGAGTAAGAATCCCCTCTCTGCTCTTTGTGTTGAAATCACGTGCTGTACATTTATATAAATCACCATTATAATTTATTACAATGGAATTCCTCTTGTCTGCATAGCAATATGGGACAACATAATTTTGGGATGGATTGACAGCCCAACCCGCCTTCTCAAATGCACACTCTATATCGGCAACCTTTTCCTCTATCTGTTTCGCATTTCCTTCGTTATCCTGCCATACGCGCTGGAACGTAAAGTTTACTTTATCTCTATTGAAATTCGAAAGATTCTGAAAATCATATAGAACATCAATGAATGATGGCAGAGATTTGGCTGTATAATTAAATCTGACACTTACAGAGAATCCCATTGATGAAGCCAATCGAATATGTTCGATGATGGTAGAATAGGTTGTTTCATTATTCTTTGTTCTTCTCACCGTATTGTGCACATTCTCATTGCCATCTATTGTGATTTGGAAGGAAACGTTGAGTCCATCCATCTGTTTAAGAATCCTTTCCGTTAATAAATACGCATTTGTGGTAAAATGTATGAACAAGGCAATGCCATGTTCATTACAGACATTTACAGCCTCTTCAATAATGTCTTTGACAATTTTGTCAAAACACAACAAAGGCTCTCCACCAAAAAATGAAAGATTGAACTTCTCTATGGTTCTCGAATCAGAGATTTTCCTTATACACGCAATAACTGCTTGCTTGACATTTACATTCATAGCAGGCATATTCTTATGAGTTTCATAGCAATACCAGCACTTCATATTACATGCAAGCGTAGGGTTTATGGTTACGGCAAACTCTTTCATCTCCTTTTCCTCATTTTCCTTAGCAATAATGTAATCGTTAACTTCATCAATGCCGTCTTCGACAAGAACCCCTTTCTTTATGAGATATGAAAATAGTTCTGGATGTAAATCCTGAATATTTTCAGGGGTGTTTCTCCATTGCTCATAGATTTCTGCCAATTGCGGGTTAAGGGTAACTATCTCATCGGACATGGCATTGTATATCACCATTCCAGTGTGATCTTTTAGGCATAAGTTAAATTTACTTTCTTTCATTACTTCTTATTTTAGGCTGTTTGTTAAAACGGTATATGACATGTCCCATGAAATAGGATGGCAAAACATTGGTGTAGCTTTCTGTACGTCCCTGCGCATTGACTATGCGGGTCACCTTTGAAAGGTTGTGTAACATATCAAAACCGTCAAAGGCAAAGGTAATATTACCGTTTAAGATGCTGCGTTCTATGCGCATGTTCCATATCAAGTCGTTGGTGTTTAGTGAAAGTTCTGCATAACCACGACGTCCAAATACGGTAAAGTCCGTGCTGAGAGTGAATTTCCATGGTAAAGGTATGCGGGCATCCAAACCATAACTGTAGTCCCACGCGCTTATATTGGAGAAATCCCTTCTTCTGCCTGTGAGTCGACTGTAACCGCAACGCACCTTTGTTCCGACATTCCAACCGTTATCTGAGTAGCTTAATGTCAGTTGTTCACGAAGATACAGGTTACAGATGGTACTTAGGTCGTTGACGGTTGTGCCGAGCACATTGGCCATATCCACATTGTGATTATATGACCATGAAGCGTTATTCCCCCATGAAAAACGTTTCTGTTTTCCGAACTGTCTGTCCAATGACAGGTTACCATTAACACACCAGTTTCCGTCAACATTGACAGGGCGTACGGTATAGCCACCAGTAAGCGTGTTATAAATGCGTTCTGTAGCCAATGCATTGTGTGTGCTGCTATAGCTTATGCTAAAATTGTAGAGCGGACGGAATTTCTTATAGGTCATTGCCGTAAACGACAGGTTATGTGATGTGCTACGCCGCAACGCCGCATTGCCCATCTGTATGTACAGCGGATTGGCATCGTTTACCAGTTCTATGGTGCTCACCAATTCGGGTTGACGGGTGGAAAGAGCGTAGTTCACACGGAATACAGTCGTGTATTAGCTCTTTTCTAAGTTCTGCAGCACATTTCAGTTAGGGCTGAAGAGTGTCTTTGAGCGGTGCAGGTCGTAGTTCCGTCCGCAGCGGTCCTAG
>CAMWRK010000017.1 GCA_947176655.1 uncultured Prevotellaceae bacterium
CACCCACGTAACATCAACAAGGGCAAACCAGATATGGATGGTGAGCAGTGAACGGGTGAGGGGAGAGAGAAGGAGAGAAGTTCGGCTGTGTAAGTAGGTTTATATGTTCGACAGACGTGAAATGGTTCGCTTGCGGTGTGTGGGCAAAAGGCACTAAGCATCGTTTTTGTCTTCGGACACGGCACAAAATATCTGCGTTTTAATGTTATACGGGAAGGAAATGGGTGGAGAAAGGCAAAAAAGTTGTATCTTTGTGCGCGAATATGGGGCTGATGTAGTGCAGCCGCCGAGTATGTAGTAAAAGATAAATCATAATAAGTAAAACAAGAAATGAAAAAAAATCTATCACTCCTGATGGTCGTAGCTGCAACAGCAGCCGTCAGTTCCTGCGGTAAGATGGGAAATCTCAGCGCAGACAATTTCAAGGTTACACCGACTCCTCTGGAGGCAGTAGGCGGTGAAGTTCCCGCAACTATCAACGGTGTATTCCCCGAGAAATACATGAAGAAGAAAGCTGTCGTTACCGTAACTCCAGTACTTAAATACGGAGACAGCGAGGCCGTAGGTCAGAGCGCGACTTTCCAGGGCGAGAAGGTCGAGGGCAACGGCACGGAGATAAACTATAAGGTAGGTGGCACATATACGATGAAGACCGCTTTCAAGTATCTCCCCGCCATGCTTAACAGCGACTTGTACGCACGCTTCGATGCCAAGGTAGGCAAGAAGAAGGTTTCCATACCGGAGGTTAAGATCGGCTACGGTGTTCTTGCCACCAGCGAACTGCTGAAGCGTTGCGCCATAACAGCCAGCACGGCACCGGATGCTTTCCAGCGTGTAATAGAGCAGAAGCAGGAGGCCAATATCAAGTTCCTCATCGGTCAGGCCAATCTGCGTGCCAGCGAGCTCTCCAGCGTAAGCATACAGGATCTGGTTAAGATTCTGAAGGAAATCAACAACATGCAGGAAGAGCGTGCCCTGCAGAACATCGAGGTCAGTGCATACGCCAGTCCCGACGGAAGTTACTCTCTGAACGAGCAGTTGGCCGAGAAGCGTCAGAATGTTTCTTCAAAGTATCTGGAAAACCAGTTGAAGAAGATAAAGATGGATGCCGAGGTAGACACCAGATTTACGGCTGAGGACTGGGATGGTTTCCAGGAACTTATCAGCAAGAGCAACCTTCAGGACAAGGACGTCATTCTGCGCGTTCTGTCAATGTATCAGGATCCGGAGGAGCGCGAGCAGCAGATACGCAACATGAGCAGCGTCTTCACAGAGATAGCCGACGGCATTCTGCCAGAATTGCGTCGCGCACGTCTCATCGTGAACTACGAGGTCATCGGACGCAGCGACGACCAGATCATAGAGCAGTTCGGCAAGGATGCTTCTGTGCTCAGCGTTGAGGAACTACTGTATGGCGGCAACATGCTTATGGAGGAATCCGCCGACCGCAAACAGTGGTACGAACAGACTGTCAAGATATATCCCAACGATTACCGCGCATATAACAATCTGGCACAGCTTGCTCTCACCGAGGGCAATGGTACTGCCGCACAGAATTGGTTGCAGAAGGCCAAGAGCGTGAATGCCAAGGCTCCGGAGGCCAATGCCAACCTTGCCATCCTTGCCATGAAGAGCGGTGATGTTGCCAAGGCAGAGACACTCATTGCCCAGGCCAGCGGCAGCGATACTTTCAATGAGATTCTCGGCAATATGAACATTGCCAAAGGCAACTACACTCAGGCTCAGCAGAACCTGGCTCAGACACAGACCAACAGTGCCGCTCTGGTTCAGATACTGAACAAGGACTATGCCGCAGCACAGAAGACCCTGGCTGCCATCAAGACTCCAGACGCTACTACCAGCTACCTGAAAGCTATTCTGGCTGCACGTACCAGCGACACCGGGGCTTTGAAGAGCAATTTGAAGGCTGCCATTACCGGCGATGCTTCCCTGAAGTCACGCGCCGCATCGGATCTGGAGTTCGCCAACTACAAGAACACTATTGCCGACCTGGTAAAGTAACAGTCTCGTTCTGACATGTGCCGCGTATTGGACATCAGACATTGTTCAATTATAGTATTCACCCTTTTTGCCCTCATCTCGTGCGGGGGCAAGAAGGGTGAATTGCGTATAAAGGGCGAGATCACAGGCCTGAACAATGCGGAACTTACCATTTATAGCCGCGATGGAGTGATAACCGGTATCGATACGCTTCACGTGCGTCAGGGCAAGATAGACTGGAGGTGTCCCTATGACCGCGAGCGTGGCAGCCTGACGATAGTGTATCCGACATATTCCACGCTGACCGTTTTTGGCAGCAGCGGGGATGTCATTGTCATAGACGGCGATGCCAAACAGCTTGGGGCGACCAAGGTAAGCGGCAACGAGGACAACGAGGCATACACCAGGTTGCGCGTCAGCCTGAGCAATGCAGCAACAGCAGAGAGCCGGGACAGCCTGCGTAGATCCTTTATGGCGCAGAATCCCGAATCGCCGGTGACACGTTTCTTGCAACTGGAAGAACTGGCACGGCAGAAACCGTCGGCACTGAGGAACGGCGAGGCTCTTCCGGACTTTTCTCTTGTCACACGTGCCGGCGATACCATAACGACGGATTCTCTCAAGGGGAAGTACGCACTGCTGGCATTCTGGGCCAATTGGCGCGGTGGCACTTCTACCATGAATATCAGGATACGTCGTCTCCGCCGTCAGGCCAAGGCCAGGCTTGAGTGCATTTCCTATAACATGGACGTGAACATGTCAATATTGAGCTACATAGAGCGTACAGACACCATTACATGGCACAGTTACGGTGATCGGATGGCGTTCCAGTCCGACTTGGTTTTGCGGCTCGGTATACGCGATGTTCCGTACTATGTGCTTGCAGACACGGCATCCCGTATCATTGCCTCGGGGCCAGACTGGCAGAAGGATATCGAACCTGGACTGGAGGAAATCATATCGCCCTCGGCCAAGGACGGAAATACGGATGAGTGAGAACCCATCTGCCGGATGACTACCAACCATGAAATACGAACTTTTCATATCACGCCGCTATCTCTTCTCCAAGAAGAGCCACAATGCCATAAACATTGTTTCGCTCATAGCCGTGGCCGGTGTTGCGGTGGCCACGCTTGCCATGGTGGTGGTGATGAGTGTTTTCAACGGTTTCCAGGGTCTTGTCTCCGAACTGTTCACGGGTTTCGATCCGGAAATTCGTGTCACCCCTGTTCATGGGACAACGATAGATATGGGGAGCGACAAAGTGTCCGCACTTACGGAGCTGCCTGATGTTGCGGTTCTCACGCCCGTTGTCGAGGGACAGGCATTGGTGATGACAGGCGAGTTGCAGAAGGTGGTGATGCTTAAAGGTGTCAGTGACAACTTCATGCAGCAGTCCAATGTGCGCGACATCTTCTATGGTGATGCGGAACCTATTCTTCATCTCGATGTGCTGGAATACTGTATTCCAGGCATACAGTTGTGCAACGAACTGGGTCTGCCGCTATATTTCCGGCAGCCTTTGCAGGTATATGCCCCAAAGAAGGGGGAACGTGTCAACATGGCAAATCCTCGCTCCAGTTTCAATCGTGATGAGCTGAACGCTTCCGGACTGGTATTCGGCGTCCATCAGGCGAAATACGACTCTGAGTACATACTCTGCTCCATATCCTTTGCACAGAGACTTTTTGAACTTGAGGGACAGGCCACCGCACTGGAGATAAAGCTTGCGGACGATGGACGGCGGGAGAACATCACTGCGTTGCTCGGCAACGGTTTCCGGGTGCAGGACCGCCATGAACAACAGGAAGACGTGTTCCGCATCATGCAGATAGAGAAGCTGTTGTCCTATGCTTTCCTATGCTTCATCCTGTTTGTGGCATGTCTGAACATCATGGGCAGTCTGAGTATGCTGATGATTGAAAAGCGCGACAACATGCGGACGCTTTCCGCTCTTGGCTCCACCGCAGGCCAGATCAGGCGTATCTTTGCCTTCGAGGGAATGATGATCATTTTCGGTGGTGCCGCCGTAGGCATGCTTTTGGCCATAGTGCTTTGCCTGCTGCAACAGCACTTCGGTTTCATACGCATGGGACAGAACGACGGCAGCTTCATTATTGATGCCTACCCTGTCCGTGTCGCCGCCATGGATTTGCTGACCATCATGTTCACGGTTCTTCTGTTAGGCGGAGCCAGTGTGTGGTGGACCACAAGGAGGGCTGGCATCGGTAGATAGTCCGGCTTTGCACCTTTTCGCGTACATAGATATTACTTTTGCGTCATTTTTCTTTGACACCTCTTTCGTAATATAAAATATTTTCCTAATTTTGCGCCGAAATGGGTGGTGTCCGCATGCGGTGCGGCTCATGTTTTGCGGTTTCACACTTCATTTATTCGACTATGAAGCATCTACATCTCTACAGCAGCAAGTTCGGCGGTGTTGCCCCTCCAGGCAACGCGGAGATATAGGTGGCGCATAGTATTCTTCACCAACATTTTCAACAGCAGAAATGCCCCGGCAGCCCGAGGTGCGTCCTTACGTGTCCTCCCATCTATGGCAGCCGGGAGCAGGGCGTTCTTTGACATGTTGGCAATGGTTCCGGGGGGGAAGGCCTCCGGACGATGAGCGGGAAACAGGGAATCCTTGTAATGAAATTTCGATATGCTGTCGGCCGTCCCCGGAGGGGTTGTAACGGTTTCTTTGGTGCGTCATCGCGGTGTCCCAAATGAGTCTTCGTGATGTCAAGGTTCAAACATCGTGGTCTTAACGCTTAAGCACGGTGGTCTTAAGCGTTAAGACCACGGTCTTTCGACCCGAAGACCGCGGTGTCTTTTTCGGGGGGTATTCGAGATGCCTGTTGCAGAATGGCGTGATGTGCCTTTATGTGTTGCGAGCGTACAATGCAATATTCTGCAATGCAACAAGATACGACGCGGTAGGATGGAGGGCGGGAGACGCACTCCGTGTTGAAATCCTACATGGGTCGCCACACCTTTTCCTGTTCTGCACACGTCCCCGAACTTTTACACAGAAGGTATCGGCCTGATTCCGTCAAGGATAACGCTGACGTGTAATGATTTTTCAACACTCGTGTTCTGCTAACAGAACACGAGTGCCATCCCCACTGATTTGTTGCTGAGCCAAATTTAGACTATTGGACTTTTATTGACTGACTTTGATTGATGTAAAACCCGGAGTGCCGTTGTGGCTCTCCACAATAAAAACTGTAAGAATATGAAAAAGCAATCACCTATATACGTTTACACGGCAAAATTCAATGCCTATACCCGTAGCGAGAAGAAGAGAGTGCGCAAGAACCTTTGCTTGCTGAACTTTCTTGAGCATCGCAATTTCCGATACGATACGACTCTCGCCGGCATCGCCGCGGAAATATGTTTCCGTAACAAACTCTACAGTCTTGAGCCTTTGCGCGGCGTGCGCCACAGGATGACCCTGACCCTTGTGGACACCACCGCCAGCTGCGAAGTAGCTTCCGGCACTGTGTGTGTCAACATACCCAAAGGTGAACGGAGTTATTGTTGCTATGCCGACTTTCCTCTGGCCTATGCCGACCTGAAGGCCGGGCATTCATATAAATACGTGGTGCACGATGACACCGCCTCCATTACCTTGGGAGAATATGTGTTACACCTCTTCAAAGAGGATGTCCCGGACAGCTTCGGTCAGCCGATGGCGCAGACGGATTGCACGGACGGGGAGACCTTGCCTGTCACGGACGAGTTCGACGAGGCTCTTGACAGATTTCTCGCCGGCCTTTCGGAGGAGACGGACGATGACGGCGAGGCAGCGGACGTGGATGACGGCAATGATGCAGCGGACGGGGCTGACGGCGACACGGAGGACGATGACACTTGCGGGGCGGACAACGTTGCGGGCGATGGCGACAATGCCGTAGAACAGAAGACGGATGCCGGGGAGATGAGGATGCGTTCGCTGGAGCGTCTCACCGGACTGCGTGCGGTAAAGGAGAAGTTCAGGACTTATGAACGCGTGGTGCGTTTCAACAAGATGCGCACGGACAGTGGCCTGCCCCTTTCGCCTGTCCCGCTTCATGCCATGTTTCTCGGTTCTCCCGGCACAGGAAAGACGACCGTAGCCAAGATGACGGGTCTGCTGCTGCGCCGCGCCGGTGTCCTCTCGAAGGGACATGTGGTGGTGCGCGAACGTGCCACGCTTCTCGGCCAGAACTATAATTCCGAAGCAGAGAAAACACTTGCGGCAATTGAGGAGGCACAGGGCGGCATACTTTTCATTGACGAGGCATACCAGCTTTGTCAGCCTGATGATGCACGTGACCCCGGCAAGTTCGTCATAGAGACTCTCCTCACGGCGCTGGCCGATTCCGACAAACGTGATTGGATGCTCATTCTTGCCGGTTATCCGGACGAGATGAAGCGTATGTTCGACATGAACCCCGGATTCAAGTCCCGCATACCAGCCTCGAACATCTATTGCTTTGAAGATTTCACGGAATGCGAACTGATGGAGATAGCCGAGAACTATCTCGCCAGATTCCATTACACCATGACTCCAGATGCACATGCTGCCTTGGCCGGCAGGCTTGGGGCGGACTATGCCGGACGCGACAGGAAATTCGGCAATGCCCGTCACGTCATCAATCTGATTGAGACGGAGATTCTGCCAGCAATGGCTGTCAGAGTGACAAGCGAAGACTGTCTGACCGAAAATTCCCTCACGGAGATACAGGTTACGGACATACCGCAACCGCTCCCACGTTCCGTGGCATCGCGTCCCCGTATCGGTTTTGCCTTGTAACGGGCTGCATTATGGGAGGTGTACCTTGCTGTCGCTTGGGCTTTGGAGCGATTCGGCAGGTACACTTTTCCGTTCTCGCAAGGACGGATAAAAATCCATGTTTATTCCATCTGGCTGATATAATTGAGCAGGAAGTCCTCTACGCCAATGTAGAGGATGCCGGCTTCATCATATCAACGAATGATATAGTCACGCACGACCACGATCTTCACAAAGGCATCGTTGATCTTCGTTAGCGAGTTGGTCTCCTGCTGTCGTTTGCTTTCCTCCGCCACCGTCAAGGCAGTTTGTATGTAATAACGGGCATGGCCTCGGTGACATACAAAATCCACTTCAAGTCAAGGCGTGCTGCGTACTTTTTTTGTTACAATGTCACACTTTTCGTCAGTATGAGAGGAGCGCTGACGAGTTATAATCGCAGTTTCTTGTATAAATCGCAGTTATAATCGCAAAGATTTCTACCTTAGCGTACTCTTAATCGTGTTTTTTGTATGGCAGTTAGTCCGGGGGTAGTAGGACGGAATATTTCTGATTCCTCGTTCTGAGTTATACGATATGCCGGCATTGGCAGATGTATTGCAGGGGTGCATTACAGGGAAGCAGCGCGAGAAATATCCGGTGTCCCCAATTATTCTTGCGATTTATTTTATATCTTTGCATACATATAGGTGCGAAAGCTGCGCAATGACCGCAAACAACAATACATTATTTATATATACCTTATTTATGAGAAAACTATTCACGACACTCTTCTGCTGTCTGTCGGCCATCATCGCCACAGGCCAGACTGTTGCCATCTCACCTCTGCCACAGCAGATAACCTGGGGCGAGGAGGCATTTACCAATGACCGGTCATTCTATCTTGTGGGTGCATCGAGGGCTGACAGCGATGCCGTGCAGCTGTTGGCGTCCAGACTGAATATCATTGGCGTCAGCGATAAGGTAGACGCCAGCAAGTTCCCCAAGGCTACGCCGATAGTCATAGGGGAACTTGGTGACAAGGCGGTGCAGAAATACAAGAAGCATATTCCGGCCAAGGCCGAGGGATACTACCTGCACGTGATGCCGGAGCAGGTGGTCGTGGCGGGGCGCGACAACAGCGGTACGTTCTATGCCGTGCAGAGCCTGTTGCAGATTATGGAGAGCCCGCGGGTGATGCAGTGCGAGGTGACGGACTATCCGTCGGTAACGGATCGCGGCGTCATAGAGGGCTTCTACGGCAACCCGTGGAGCCATAGCGACCGTCTACGACAGTTCGAATTCTACGGGCGGAACAAGATGAATACCTACGTCTTCGGTCCCAAGGACGACCCCTATCACCGTGCCCGCTGGCGCGAACCGTACCCTGCCGACGAGGCCGCCAGGCTGAAGGAACTTGTGGATGCCGCCCACAGAAACAAGGTGAAGTTCGTGTGGGCTATACACCCTGCCGGTGACATCAAGTGGTGTCTGGAGGATTCCGTCAACGTGGCAAACAAACTGGAACTGATGTACAACCTTGGCATACGCTCCTTTGCCGTGTTCTTTGACGATGTGTGGGGCGAGGGTGCCCGCGGTGACAAACAGGCCGGACTGCTGAACTATCTGACCGACCGCTTCGTGCGCAAGCACAAGGATGTGGAGCCGCTCATCATGTGCCCCTCGCAGTACAACAAGAGCTGGAGCAAGGGCGACTATCTCAACACTTTAGGTACTAGGATGTATCCAGAGGTGCGCATTATGTGGACAGGCAATTCCGTGGTGGACATGATTGAGGAGAACGACATGTCTTGGATTAACGACCAGATAAAGCGCAAGGCATACATCTGGCTCAACTATCCTGTCAACGACTACTGCCAGAGCCGCATGCTCATGGGCAAGACCTATGGCAACGGACTTGACATCAACGACATGGTCAGCGGTTTCTGCTCAAACCCCATGGAGTATGCAGAGGCATCCAAACTGAGCCTTTACAGCATAGCCGACTACACATGGAACATGCCGGCCTATGAACCCGTAAGCTCATGGGAGCGTGCCATGAAGGCTCTGATGCCCACGTGTGCCGATGCCTTCCGTGTGTTCTGCGAGAACAATGTGGATCTGGGACGTACGGGTCACGGTCTGCGTCGCGAGGGCGAAAGCCCGAACTTCGTCTGCGACACGCGCGAGAACATTGCACGCAGTTTCGGACAGCTGGTATGGGCTGCCGACGAGATGCTGGCCGACGAGACGAACCATCCGGAACTTCTCGGAGAGCTTCGCCCTTGGGTGGAGAGCATGCGTCTGCTGGGTCTGCGCGGCCAGCAGTATGTGGCCATGCTCGATGCCTTGGATGCCGGAGATACAGTGGCCTTCATAGGGCACTATCGCGCACAGCTCTCTCTGGAGCTGCAGCAGAAGGCCATCATAAGCCGCAACTATGAAGGTTCCATCGTAAAGGCCAAGCCCGTGGTAAGCGGCGATGTCGTCACCCCGTGGCTCAACGAGAACATGGCCTTGCTTGTCAAGAAATATGCTAAGGTGCACACCTACGGCCAGGAATATTTCCCGGTGCAGGCAATAGCAGACGGCGAATACTTCATCAAGGTAAACGGCGAGTATCTGACCAATGCCCAGTCCGGCAGCGACCGCGTGGGCGACTGTCCGGTGTTCTGTGCCGAACGTGATGTCATCAATCCGCAGCGCCAGCAATGGGTCATAGAGCTTAATGCCGCAACAGGACGCTACAAGATATACAACAAGCAGGACGGACGCTACATCAACGAGACAGGCGCGTTCTGGTTCAACAAGGCCAACAACCCCTTCGACCCGCAGTGGCACACCTATCTGCTGGAGAAGCAGAACGGGAAGTGGAGCATAAGGAATGCCGGCAATGCAGGACATGGCTACTGGCAGCGTGTCGGCAACCGCATCAAGGCCGGCGGCGCGGGCGAATATGTCTTTGAGATAGAGAAAATAAACTGATGTAGCGGGAGCGACAGAACAGTAGAACAACCAAAAACATACAGATATATGAAACGTATTTTATCCGTATTTGCCGCAGGTGCAATGGCATTTGCCGCATCGGCTCAGAGCGGCATCACACCGGAGGTACTCTCTGCCCTGAGGCAGGGGTATGAGGACAACTCGGCAGCACGTGCCCGACAGGGCATAGTCAGCACAGGCAGTTTCAAGAAGACGGCTCTGCGTCCAGATGTGAACACCACCGGAAAGAACACGTATTTCTCCTTAGACATACGTAACACCGGCATAGCCAACCAGCAGAGCAGCGGACGGTGCTGGATGTTCACCGGACTGAACGTTCTGCGCAATAAGGCCATGAAGAAGTTGGGTGTGAGCGGCTTCCAGTTCAGCCACGTCTACCTCTTTTTCTATGACCAGCTGGAGAAGTCCAACCTCTTCCTTCAGGGCATCATAGACACACGCGACAAGAGCCTGGACGACCAGAACGTACAGTGGCTCATGCAGAATCCGTTGTCCGACGGCGGCACATATACCGGTGTGGCCGACCTCGTCACCAAGTACGGTCTGATTCCTGCAGAGGTGCAGGCCGAGACATGGGCCAGCAACAACACCAGCGAGTTCTGCTCGCACCTGAAGCGCAAGCTGCGCGAGATAGCCATCAACCTGCGCGAACAGGCTGCCGATGGCAAGAGTGTGGAGCAGCTGCAAGCATATAAGGTGGAACAGATGAAGACCGTATACCGCATGCTTGTCATGGCCTATGGCGAACCTGTGCAGGAGTTCCTCTGGGCACCAAAAGGCAAGGATGACAAACCGCTGTCGGAACTCAGAAAATACACCCCCATGGAATTCTACCGCGAGTACTGTTCCGAGGCCGGGGACTTGCAGAAAGACTATGTCATGCTGATGAACGATCCCTCACGTCCGTACAACAAGGTATACGAGATAGACATGGACCGTCACCTCTACGATGGTCACAACTGGCTTTATCTCAACCTGGACATACGTGACCTTGCCCAGATAGCCATAGCGTCTCTGAGGGACTCCACCCAAATGTATTTCTCATGCGACGTGGGCAAATTCCTGGACAGCAAGAGCGGAATGCTGGACATACAGGCCTGGGACTATGATGACCTGCTCGGGACGACATTCGGCATGAACAAGAAGCAGCGCATACAGACCCGCGATTCGGGCTCCTCACACGCCATGACCCTCATGGCCGTGGATCTGGACGAGAAGGGCAACCCCATAAAGTGGAAGGTGGAGAACTCTTGGGGAGCCTCCAGCGGACACAACGGATACCTGATAATGACTAACGAGTGGTTCAACGAATACATGTTCCGTGTCGTTGTCAACAGGAAGTACGTCCCCAAGAAATTCCTGAAGCTTGCCGACCAGACACCCGTCCGCCTGCCTGCATGGGATCCTATGTTCATGGAAGAACAATAAATGGGGCAACATGGCATTGGCGTTGCGTCATGCCGTCATACACAGAAAAGCCGGTTACGCGGAAACGTAGCCGGCTTTTCTGTTATTATCGCTAACACAGTTCTTGTTGGTGTTATGTCGTTCATACCACCTTGCAGGACAGCATGCCGCGGAAGAGTCCGACGGCATATTGTTTCTTTTCCGGGGACAGAGGCGGCGTGCCTTTGAGAGGATACGGGATTTCGAGGCTGTCGTATTTGTATTCGCCCATGACGTGGTAGGGCAGTATGTCCACACGCTCCACCACGCTGTAATGGCTGATGTATTCGGCTGTGCCCAGAAGGTGCGGGTCGTCGTCGTTGATGCCTGGGGTGACAACATGGCGTATCCATACCGGTTTGCCGGTTTTCTGGAGATGTTCCATCATCCGGTGGGTGTTGGTGCGCGGACAGGAGGTGAGACGGCGGTGCAGGCCGTCGTCCACGGTCTTGATGTCCAGCAGGACAAGATCCGTGACCTCCAGCAGGTGCAGTACTTCGTCGTTGAAGATAATGCCGCTGGTGTCTAAAGCCGTGTGTATGCCTTCCGCATGGCACAGACGGAAATATTCGCAGACAAAGCGTGCCTGCATGAGTGGTTCGCCTCCGGTGCAGGTGACACCTCCGGTTTTGATGAAGTTGCGGTAGCGCAGTGTCTCCTCCAGTAACTGTCCGGCTGTCCATTCGTATTTTGCTGGTGCCTTGGTGTCCCATGTGTCGGGATTGTGGCAGAAAAGGCAGCGCATGGGGCATCCCTGCATGAAGGCAAGGAAACGTATACCAGGGCCGTCTACCGTGCCGAAGGATTCTATGGAGTGTATGCGTCCGCGTATGGGCGATGTGTTGTCCGTCATATAGTTTGAAGGGGTTGTCTTGTTGTTTGGAGATAAACGAAGCCCCTCGCCTGTGTTGTCTGAGGGGAGGGGCATTCGTGTGTTGTTTCCGTGTGTCATCCTGTGAGCCTTCAGGGGCGCATTGGGTGACATCAAGGCGGTGTGTCGTTTACATGCTCTGGTTGATGGTGCGACTCAGGACGTCCAACTGCTGTTCGCGTGTCAGTTTTACGAAGTTCACGGCATAGCCGGATACACGTATTGTCAGTTGTGGATACTTCTCGGGGTGCTCCATGGCATCTATCAGCAGTTCGCGGTCAAAGACATTGACATTCAGGTGCTGGCCGCCATCGGGCGTGAAGTAACCGTCCATCAGACTTACGAGGTTGGCCTTGCGGCTCTCCATGTCCTTGCCGAGAGAGGCCGGTGTGATGGCGAAGGTGTATGAGATGCCGTCCTTGGAGTGGTGGAAAGGCAGCTTGGCCACAGAGGCCAGAGCGGCTACGGCACCTTTGACATCGCGTGCGTTCATAGGGTTGGCACCTGGCGCGAAAGGCACGCCGGCCTTGCGTCCGTCTGGCGTTGCGCCGGTGTTGCGTCCGTATACAACGTTGGACGTGATGGTCAGGAGGCTCTGTGTGGGAATGGCATCGCGATAGGTGCGGTGCTGGCGCAGATACTCCATGAATTTCTCCGTAATCATGATGGCTATCTGGTCAGTCTCGTCGTGGTTGTTGCCGAACGGGATATATTCGCCCTCCTCGATCTTGTAGTCTACGGCCAGTCCGGTCTCGTCGCGGATGATGCGTATCTTGCAGTTCTTCATTGCGGCTATGGAGTCGGTGACAATGGAGATACCTGCTATGCCGGTTGCGCGTGTACGTTGCACGTCGCCATCGTGCAGAGCCATTTCAAATGCCTCGTAGTCGTACTTGTCGTGCATGTAGTGAATTATCTTCAGGGCATTCACATAGGTCTTGGCCAGCCAGCGCATCATCTGCTCGAAGCGGGGCCAGAATTCTTCGTATGTAAGGTAGTCGCCGCTGATTGGGCTGAAGCGCGGGCCTATCTGCTGACCGCTTACCTCATCGCGTCCGCCGTTGATGGCATAGAGCATACACTTGGCCAGGTTGGCACGTGCGCCGAAGAACTGCATCTGCTTGCCTATCTTCATGGGGCTTACGCAGCATGCTATGCCGTAATCGTCGCCCAATTCGGGACGCATCAGGTCATCGTTCTCGTATTGCAGGGCGCTGGTGTCTATGCTCACCTTGGCACAATACAGTTTCCATGGTTCGGGCAGACGTTCTGACCAGAGTACGGTAAGGTTGGGCTCGGGTGAGGGTCCCATGTTGTAGAGCGTGTGCAGCAGACGGAAGTCTGTCTTTGTCACCATGCTGCGTCCGTCTATGCCCATGCCGCCGATGCTTGCAGTTGCCCAGATCGGATCGCCAGAGAAGAGATCGTTGTATTCCGGTGTGCGCAGGAAACGTACAATGCGCAGTTTCATCACCATCTGGTCAATCATTTCCTGAGCCTCGGCCTCGGTGATGATGCCCTTCTTCAGGTCACGCTGTATGTATATGTCAAGGAATGCGGAAATGCGCCCGATAGACATTGCGGCACCGTCCTGGTCCTTGACGGCACCCAGATAACCGAAATATGTCCATTGTATGGCCTCGCGTGCGTTGGTGGCCGGCTTCGTTACGTCAAAACCGTATGCGGCACACATCTGCTCAAACTCTTTCAGCGCGTTGATCTGGTCGGTAATCTCCTCGCGGCAGCGTACTATCTCCTCAGTGAACTCCTGTATGTCTATGCGCTTGTGGAAGCGTTTCTTTTCCTCTATGAGGTTGGTCGTTCCGTACAGGGCTATGCGGCGGTAGTCGCCGATGATGCGTCCACGTCCGTATGCGTCGGGCAGACCGGTGATGATGTGTGCATGGCGTGCGGCCTTTATGTCATCGTTGTATGCAGCGAATACACCCTCGTTGTGTGTCTTGCGATATTTGGTGAAAATAGCCTTGGTGGACGGGTCGAGCTCATAGCCGTATGCCTTCAGCGCGGCCTCCACCATGCGGATGCCGCCTTTGGGGAAGATGCCACGTTTGAGGGGGGCATCGGTCTGGAGACCTACGATGACCTCGCTCTCCTTGTCTATATACCCTGCACCGTATGTACCTACGCTCTGTGGTAGTTTGGTCTCTGCGTCGTATACACCTTTTTCACGCTCAACATCGAACATTTTGGAGAGGATGGCCCAAAGTTTCTTGGTCTTTTCGCTCGGACCAGCCAGGAAGCTCTCGTCGCCGTTGTATGGCTCGTAGTTGTTCTGTATGAAATCACGGACGTCAATCTCATGTTTCCACGCCGTGCCCTTAAAATCAGTCTGTAGGTTCTGCAACTGCATAGCTTAAAGTGTTTGTTTGTTAATATTCCATATATTTGTATAATGCAAAGATATGAATAATCTGTAAGTGTGACAAGCAAACTATGGTAAAAGAACGAAAATAACACAGGAATGCCGCATGGTTGTTTCGACAAATTGTCGTATATTTGCGCTGTTTTTAATAAATATGACACGTAAAGATGGAAAAACAGAACAAAATTAGAGTTGCGGTAATTGGATACGGTAACATTGGTAAGTATGCTGTAGAGGCTTTGGAGGCCGCTCCAGACATGGAGATTGCCGGCATTGTACGCCGTGCCGGAAGCGAGAACTGCCCTCGTGAAATCAGCGATTATGCCGTGGTGAGGGATATCAGCGAACTGGACAGTGTGGACGTTGCCATATTGGCCACTCCCACCCGTTCCGTAGAGGAGCATGCCCTGCGTTGTCTGGAACTTGGCATTAACACGGTGGACAGTTTTGACATACACGGTCTGATTGTCGACCTACGCCGTTCCCTGGACAGTGCCGCAAAGGATCATGGAGCTGTAAGCATCATCTCTGCGGGCTGGGATCCGGGGTCTGACAGCGTGGTGCGTACACTTATAGAGGGACTGGCACCCAAGGGACTGACCTATACTAACTTCGGCCCGGGTCGCTCCATGGGACACAGCGTCTGCGCCCGCTCCAAGAAGGGAGTTCGGGACGCTCTCTCCATGACCATTCCTGTTGGCGAAGGCATACACCGCCGCATGGTATATGTGGAACTTGAGGATGGTGTTTCTCTGGAGGAGGTTACAAAGGAGATAAAGAGCGATGTTTATTTTGCATCCGACGAGACTCATGTTTTCCAGGTGGAGAGTGTGGATGCCTTGAATGACGTAGGCCACGGAGTCAATCTTGTACGCAAGGGTGTCAGCGGACAGACCCACAACCAGCTGTTCGAGTTCAATATGAAAATCAACAATCCGGCTCTGACAGCCCAAGTCTTGGTGAATGCAGCCCGTGCGACAATGCGTCAGCAGCCTGGTGCATATACCATGATAGAGATACCAGTCATAGATTATCTGCCAGGAGACAGGGAAGAACTTATCAGGCATCTTGTCTGAGGCTGTATACGAAGAGAGATAGGCACGAATCAGCGGCAATTTACGGGGACATCTACCGTAAATTGCCGCTGATTCGTGTCGCAAGGCTGGTTAACGTAAAGAAAACGATGATAAAATGTCAATGCCCTCCTTCTTTGCTTTTCCGCCATGGAAAATGACACAACATGGCAGCACAATATTCTCGTGTGTATAATATTAATGTAAGGGAAAGCCGTTCAATTCATGTGTATCACACGTTTACCATCTTCCTGTGCCGCGATGTATACGTTCACGGTATCTTCCGGTAGCATGTCCTTTATCAGTTCCGGCCATTCCATGAGGCAGATGTTTCCGCTGTAGACATAGTCCTCGAAACCGATGTCCAGAACTTCAGCGGTGTTTTTGATGCGGTAGAAATCGAAATGAAATATAGCTCCACTGTCGGAACTGTATTCGTTGACGATGGCAAAGGTGGGGCTGGTGACCGCGTCGTGTACTCCAAGTTCATGGCAGATGGCTTTGATGAAAGTTGTTTTGCCGGCTCCCATGCCACCATGGAATGCAAAGACGCGGCGGGTGTCCATTTGTGACACAAATTGGCGTGCGGCCTCCGCAATTCCGTCTATGGAGGGGATGATGATTTCAGTCATTGTCTTGTGCCGGTGAAATCAGTGTAGAAC
>CAMWRK010000018.1 GCA_947176655.1 uncultured Prevotellaceae bacterium
GGCCGTGGCGAGGCGCACGCGCCCCTTGCTCACGCCCCAGTCGAAGACGGGCAGCGAGAGGGTGAGGCCCACGACCTCGTTGTCCTGCAGGCGGCTGTAGGCGTCGCCGATGCGGTCGGCCGTGTTGCGCAGTCCCAGTTCGCTGTGGATGGCCAGCCGGATGCCGCGCTGCGCCTTGGCCTGCGCCAGACTCCGCTGCGACTCGATCAGCGAGAGCTTCTGTGTCATCGGATGGGTGGAGGCCGTCATGGCCCGCCGCATCACCTCGTCCCCGTTCAGGACCAAGTCGGGAATGTTGTCGGGGGCCAGCAGCTCCACATTGTCCCACTTCACGGCCTGCAGGTAGGTGAACAGCATGAAGCGGGCGTCGTCCAGCGAGAGGCGGTCGCGCTTCACGGACACGCGGGCGTTGATGGCCGACAGCTCCAGCTGCAGCAGGTCACTCTTCGGCACGGTGCCCAGGGCGAAACGCTTCTTCGTCTGCTCGTAGAGACGCCTGCGCTCCTCAGCGGTGGCCACGGACTGCCTGTAGTCGGACTGGGCGGACAGCACGGAGAAGTAATGGCTCGTCACCGTCACGGCGATGTTCTGCATGGTCTCCAGATACTGCCGCTTGGCACGCTCATAGGCCACCGGTTCCGACTTACCGCGCCACTTCAGGGAGTTGAACGCCCGCAGGGGCTGGTCGTAAATCAGGCGCAGGGGCTGGGTGTTGTAGGTGCGCAGGTCATAGTTGAACTGCTCCAGATGATAGAGATAGGACTGGAGCGACACCGTACCGCCCGTGGGGACGATGTTCTGGCTTACGGACAGCGTGAGCGAGTTGCTCAGCGAGTTGTTCTCGACATAGTTAATGCGTCCATCTTCGTAGTTGCGCACGCTGGTGACCGAGCGGTCATAATTCAGCAGAGAACCCGACAGCGAGGCCGACGGCAGCAGCTCGGCACGGTAGGAACGGTACGTCCAGTAGCTGCCCAGGAAGGAGAACCGCGCCATCTTCGCCTCCAGCGAGTGCTCCTGAGCCAGACGGATGGCTTCGGAAAGCGACATGTAGATGCCCGCCCGGGAGGTTTGCGCCAAAAGGAATGTGGCGATGAGAAGTAGTGGTTTACGCATATGATGAAAAGTGAATTTCATAAAACAGGTTTGTTGCTGCCATACACCAAAGCACCAGAGACTTGATGAACGAGGCTAAAGGCGTGAAATGTATGAGCTCCCCGAAACATCCGCAGGATTCTATGCGCCCGAGAGGGGAAGGACAGAAATAGTTGTCGCCTGTCAGCCAGACGAAGAACGTCAGGGCGAGGAAGGCCGCCACGTTGGCCTGACAGCGCAGTGCGGGAACCAGGCAGGCAATGCCGATGAGCAGTTCCGCCAGACACACCATGCCGGCAAGGAACAGACCCGAATCCCGCAACCAGCCGCCGAAATAGATGTCGAGATACAGCCTCATCTCGTCAGCGAACACAGGCAGGGACACGGCCTTGGTCACGGCGGACAGGATGAAGACCCCGCCAAGGCAGTAGGTCATAACCATTCGGATGTTTGGCTTAGGCATATTCATGTTTATGGATTATGGGTTAATGTAATGATCATTTCCTCCGCCTCCTTCTTCATGTCGCGTGTGGCCGGCGATTCCACCTTCACTTTAAAGTCCGTGATCCTTGTGGCCATATTCAGCATCTTTGTGCTGTCCCTCATCGTTTCGTACAGCTTCATACGGCGATAAAGTGGATAGACGCGGTTGGGCACCATGTGGAAGGCGTGGCAGTACAGAGAATCGGCAGTCCCGTACTCTTGCATGTCTTCGTAATTACGCCCCATCAGGATGTGGAACATGGGGTCAGCACTCAACAAGGTTCCTTGGCGTAGCATGGCATTGCTGTCATTATATTTGCCGGCATCGCGCAACAGTGAGCCGAAGTTGAACAGGAACTTGGGATTGTCATTCAACTTTGGCAACAACTCGTAGTAATCCTTGATAAAAGCCTCATATTTCATATAGGAAAAGCGTTCATACTCCTTCTTTGCCTCGTTCCTTGGTAAGAGTAGAGCGTAGACAGTGACGCCCAGTGCCGTAGCCCCAATGAAGGAGCGCACCTTACCTGCACTTACACATTTCTCATCACCCATATTGGCAGCCGTGGCCACAATTACGGCCAGGATTACCACGAACACGGGAATATTGAACGGATAAGAGAACAGGGAGAACACCAACAGAGCTAACAATCCGTAGAACAACGGATGCCTGGCTCTCCACAATCTCCATGCCGTCAATACCAAGACGATTGCCACTAAGACCAGTCCTACGGTTCCTAATTCCACAGCCAACCGCATGGGTTCGCAGAAAGGCATGTCGGCTACGCCCACACTTGGGATGAATGTGGAGGCAGGATGCGCTGCGAAGTACTCGGCCTGACCTTCTCCTAAAGCATGCAAGTATCCTCCTGCGCCGGTACCCAGCCAGAAATGCTTCATCCAGATGCGGAACGAGACGATAAACATCAGTAGCCGACTGTCCGCAGACCCTTGCTTCAGGAAATAGAGCGCTACCATAGCCACCGCAGAGCACGCGATCACGACCTTCCAGAACTTCATTACATAGGCGCGGTACAGTACGACCATACACACTGCACAGGCCAAGAGTGCCGCACGGCTCCAGGCCGCAGGTAGCACAATGAGCAGTGCCACCGCCGTCCAGCCAAGGGATTTGCCTCCCTCTTGCTTGTATGTTGCTATAACCACGGCTAACATCACAGCCAGGAAAGCCCCGAAGGGAGCGGGATTGAAGAAATTGCCAGTCATGGCATACAGATGATGTTCCGACGGGCAAAAGCCCGTCAGTTGCATCAATCCCAATCCCGCTTCCAAACATCCCAAGGCGGCACAGAGGTATGCCAATGCTTTATTAGGTATTCGTGCAAGTGGCACACAGCGTAACAGCATGTAAAGCACAATCCATGCGCCCACATGCAGTGCGGTTCCCGCACACGGCGTATGGCTCACGACCAACACGTTGTCCGCTAAATAGATGACGCACAATGCCACCCACAGGTCTATAGACCCAAAAGCACTCTTTCCCATTTTATCTTATCCGTTTCCTTATCCTTGGCATAGCTAATTAACTTCACCACGCCCACGATATAATCCTCGGGAACCAGTCCCCAATAACGCGAGTCCATGGAGTCATGTACATTGTCTCCGGCCATGAAGTAATAATTGTGCTGCCACGTGTGCCGCCCTACGGGCTTTTCGTCCAGTAAAACGCGGTCGGTGTCCCAGTCCACTGTCACCGTCTTTCCCGTCTCGTATTCCAACAAGCTTTTGTATATGATGCCCTCCTTTGCCGTCAACGCCATCATGTCACCATTGCGCGGGATGTACAACGGCCCCATGTGCTTGAACGTCCATCCCACATGCTCGTCGAACGGGTACACGGCCATTCCGGCGGCATCGTAGGCGTCATCGGGCACGGTCTCCAGCCTGTCCTGCTCCGATTGCAGTCCCAACACCCCCTCATAGTTATTGCAGCGATAGTGCCCATTTACTATGCTCAGCGAATCCCCGGGTAGAGCTATACATCTCTTGCAGTAGACATAGTTTATCTTGAAGGCGATGCGGTCGCCCACCTGCGGATAGTTGAACACCACGATGTCGTTGTACCGCAGTCTCCTCAACCCTTTCATGCGCATGCTCTTCAGTTCCTGCCCGCCCTCGCGAAAGTCAAAGTCCGTGTATATCCGTGCCCCCATAATCAACTTGTTCACTACCACCCGGTCACCCGGTACCAACGTGGGTGCCATGGACCATGTCGGGATGATGAACTGATCGGCAACAAGGGTGCGGACGCCGGCATAGAATAGTACTAATAGCATGAGCACAACCGGCAACAACATTACTTTATCAAGCAACGGACGCATGGTTTGTCTACGAAATCTTATTTGATATTATAAAATGTAATCACACTATTTACTGTATGAGGATTGAATAATGTTCATTTCGTTAGTTCTCAATCTTTAAAAATGCTTTAAATAGAACCTGGCAATGATAGGATTGTCGAATTTAGCTTCCGAACAATAAATCTCATAATTACGCAGGTTCCGACCAGATGGGATCGTCCCTATGCCGAAAATATTTCTCGTCAATACTATCCCGTCTGAGTTGTGCAGGCAGAACATACTTACATTATCTCCGCATTGGAAAGAAATGGGTGTAAACTGCCACGGTTCTTTCTCCGTAACACCACTATAGCATCTGGTATTGCCGCTCCTCTTGTCGTATATAAAGTATGCGAATGTATCGGCATAAGACAGACGACCGGTAATAAAATCTCCGGATTCTGCAATGTTTGCCAATCCATAGATATAATCATCCGCATCATCGGGAAGTTGTTTGTCGTTTTTGGCCCGGCCAACCATGTTTTCAGGCAGCCTCATACTCGATGGAAAATCCAACTTCAAATATCCCGCACATCCGGCATCGGTAAGAGTCCAGGCCGTGCAGTTGAGATAGGAGGAATAGATAATGCCATGCGAGAATACGGAAGTGGTTCCTCCGATAACAAATTTGTGTTCTTCCTCAGGGAAATAGCTCTCAGATGTATTTTGGACATCCGTGAGTGGCGACAGGACAAATCTGTCATCACCCATCGACTCCTCCAGCGGTAAGTCCTTCCGGTCTATAATGATCTTGTCGTTCAAACCATAAGCGGCGGCCACCTCACGGGGAAGCGGAATGCAGTCAATATAGGCACCCGTATTGGCGTTAAAAATCAGTTCCTTGGCCAGGTGATTGTCATAGAGGTACAGACGGTCACTCACGATATTGACGTTTTTAATTTCCACGTATTCGTTTTTCGCACGTCCTCGTTGGTTGATGGAGAAGAGATGATGCCCCTCCATGTCGAAACAGTGGATGCCGTTTGACACCACATACAGCCTTTCATTCGCGACCAACAATTGGTCGACCTCGCCGATTTTGCATTTGTCGTTCGTCTCCAGTTTGATATATGTGACCGAGTCAACAAGGTCTCCCCAGGCCACAGAGTCCTCCACTTTCGTTATATTGGCATGATACAGGAAATCCCACACATCCTTATTATTCGGACCGGAACAACTGCACAAGCACAGGAATACCGAAACAACGCCTAAAAGAATATTTTTCATTATTTTTGTCTTTATAATACGGAGTGTCTAATCGTTATTTTGATGACTCAGCGTGTAAACTATAATGTAGGGATTTACATTGTTGTAATTCACCTTGTCAATTCTATGTCTTAAAGCCTTCAACTCATTCGGATACATTTTGTCAAAGTTGTTGTGTTCATTCCCGCCACGATATAAATCATGAATGTTCGTGGCATCAACTGTACATATAATCATATCCTTAGATGTACCCACTACATTTCCGAAGGGCACAGGAAACAATTCCTTTATTCCATCATTCAAAGATACGCATAAAGATTTTTGATTCTTTTTGTCATAAACAGATACATAATACTGTCCTTGATATACAAAGTAAACAAAGAAATAATCCGGGGTATCCTGTACACGTTGAAAACGTTTTATGTAATTTGCATCCAATTGTATTTGCGTGATAGGGTCGTCTACAAAAATATTTTCGGATTTGGGATATGCCAGGTCGCCAAAATCAACATCATAGGCTACAGATATCTTTTCATTGTCAAAAAGATAAATTCGATAGTCATATTCGGCAATCATATTTATTCCATCCATTGATTTTGAGAATACAGGTATGTCTCTATTGTAACGACTTTCGGTTTCAGAATTTATTTCTACTCCTGCATCCACAATTTCCAGTTTCTCATTTAGCACAAAAAAGTTGTATGGATAAAACGAATCTTCTGTATAGTTACCCATGTAACCCACATATCCCTTGTCTGTCTTTTCCATAGCACAAAAGTGCTTGGGAAGCGAAAGTGTCCTTAACAGTTTCTTTCCCATAATATCATATACAAGCAGTTTTTTACTTCCTCGACTAAGAAGGTATAGCTCTTTTCCCGCCTGATCTATAAAGATGTCATTCAAATCGATGTACTCATTATGTGCATGTCCTTTACGATCTATCACAGATACTTGTGATCCCTTATTATCAAGAATGTAAACCTTCATCTGCTCCCCATCCATGATGTAGTAGAAGGAGTTAAAGCATAAAACTTTCCTGACATTTCCTATTACTATATTGGAATCAGGTTGAAATATAGCACATAAGTCAAACATATCTGCCTGGCTTGGAGACACAGCTTCATTGATATCTACCGATAAGGTTTTATTATGAACATACGAGGGAGTGCACGCGACTTGGATAACGGAAAAAAATACTAATATATATCTAAAAATCTTCATGTTGTTAAATCATGTCTTTGGTTTGTTTACGCCTTGATTAACTCGAGGAAATGTATTCTTTATTCCCCGAGTTAATCTATACTAGAAAATATCTTTATACGAAATAATATAAGAGAGATAAGAACTCATCTACATTATTCTGAGGCTAAAAATGATAATTGTGGGCAATATCTCGGAGAACACATCTGCTTGCCATCAGCAGCACAGTCAGTTTTCCCATCATACGAATATGTGGCAGTTCCATCCGCGCCTAACTTTATTTTTGCAATCTGAACTCCGGCCAAATACACTTTCATTTCGCCATTGGCCAAACCAGATATTTTATATTCACATTTACCATCTGTCCTAATATAAGAGGTTTCGCGATTATCACCTTCACTTAGGGCATCTACATTTTGTATAATAAGTAGTTTATTTGCCTCATTCGACTCTGCCCAAATACCTTTTTTGCCAATAAAGGTTGCTATTGTCATTGCAACAATACATGATAGTACAATCTTTTTATTCATAATTTGTTTTCATAATTTGTTTTCATGTCTTACTGGAGATGTATCATCCATTGTCCTTTGCATAGTATCCTATGAACGAACAAATTTATGGTTATCTTCTCTGCGCCTTATCACAGCACCTCCTTTCTGTATTATGTTCTGGTTTATACTTATCGGCTTAGCAGCCGTCATTGACCTCCCTGAGTTTTCACGGTGTTCAACATCAGTTCCTTCACCTTGTCGTTTCGGGCAGGATTGCCCACAACGATTACCTTGTTCTCCTTGTTCAGCAAGAAGCTATGCAGTAGCGAAGAGGAGGGCAGGTGGGGATTGGCCGATGAAAAGCTCCCGTTCCGGACAACCACGCTTAGGAAAGGGTAGGCCTGGCGGTCCAATAAAGTTTTCACGTCCTCCTCTTTTTCTTTCTGCGGTTCAAAAATGAACACGGTCCTGATTCCGACAGAATCAAGCTCCGCAACGGTTTCTTCGTAGTCGTACATGTGCGAGACAAAGCACGGAGAACAGGATGCCGAATCAATGTATATAACCAGTTTGTACGCGGAATCCGCACTGCTATCGTAGGCTGCCCTCTCCCCATTCTCATAGCAGACAGCCCCCTCGCACGATGACAGGTCAATGGGACGGGATTGCAGTTTCAGGATGTCGTCAGCAAAGTTCTTTTTCCCGCATGAGGATAGGAGCATTATCACTGAGAGTAGGATGTAAATTGTCGTTTTCATGATTCAAACAAAATCAGTTTATATCATTCAACTTATTTTTCATTTAGACGGTTTCTGTCTTGTTCGGGCGAATGTTGTTCTCTTCAATAAGCTTTATTTATTTCGAAGCACTGCCCGATGACGGGGCACCAAGCAGTTCGGCCGTTTTGATATAATACAACTTCTCGTCTGTATGTGACGTGGTATATAAAATCTTGTTCAGATTGTCCACGCCCATCTCGCTTATGCTGTGCTTTGTGGTTATCTTGCTTATCAGACGGCCATTCCAGTCAAAGACGTATATCCAGTTTATCACAGGAGGCTCGTTTCCTTCCCATGGCTCTTTTCCATAATACACGGTATAGATGTAGTCATCATCGGCACAAATACGATAAAAATAACTCTTGATGACTTTTGTCGTTTCCAAATCCGACAGGCTCACGCCGTAATCCAAACGGAAGGCTACCACATGCTTACTTTCCGTATCGATGATGTTCAATTGAGGCACTTTTATCATCGCCTGTACGATTTTGCTTCCGTCGGGTTTCATCACATCATTCGAGTTGAGAATCACCTCGGGAATTGTTCGTGTGCTTTTATTGATGATGCCTCTCTTGAAAATATGTATATCCGATATCTTCTCTCCGCTCTTCAGGTCTCTTATCTGGTAATAAGGCAATGTGGCCTCATGCTCATTTATGGGTATGCTTTGCACTTTTGCGTATGCCGTATTGCTGTCTTTAATGAAAAACTCATTGTAACAAGCCCCCCTATTCTCCTTCATCCACGGCATCCGGACATTCCTTTCAACCACCGTGGAACCATCCGAAAGACTCTTTGTGATGTTCCAGATACTTGCCCGCTCCTTGTTAGGCTCGAATACCAGGGTCTTCATGTCATTGGCCTCCCGGTAGAAATTAAAGACAGGAACAACGGGAGTGAACTCGCCATGCCCGTTTCCCTTCATGCAGAAATCTCCTGCCTCCTCTCTGCTTTTCAGATTAAACACCTGATACCAGTGCGAAGGCAATTGGGGATTCATATATATGGCAAGGGTATCACAAATGGAGAGGAATCCGTAATTGACACCCTTCAGTTCCATCTCCCGGAACTCCACTTCCTTCTCCATCACATCCTTGTCATCGATATTGACAATCTCCCCGTTGAAGATTTCGCTGTCCGAGGTTTGGTTGCCGCATGAGGCCGGAAACTGCAACAATAGAATGCAGGATAATACGTGTACGATACTGCTAATGTGTCTCATCATTGCTTTATATGCTTGTGGTGGTTATTGAGCCGGCACCAACCTGCCAATTATTTAGCGGTCAATGGCTGTGCCGGCTCCTTGTTCAGTTGTTTTTACTTAATGCAACGGTCCTTTTGCAACTCAGAGTAACCGCCAAATGACTCAGATGTCGGACAGGAATAAATATGCGTATCATCCGTTTTACTATCACAAAATTTTTTACTCGACATCTGGGGGCTTCCACTTTGTTGTACATAGCATATTTCCGTTTCTACTGATTCGCCCGTATTATTTGCCAACGCTTCCACATTGGCCAACAGGGTATCATCCATCCCGAGACTTCTTTGTGCATCGTATGCACCATAACCGGTGAACAAAGCGGCAACGACCACTGCTGCAGAAAGATTTTTCTTCTTCATGTGTTGTTTAATGTTTTTAGGTTGTAATTATATTGTTGTTTTGTCCCCGTTTGCTTAATGGGCCGGGCATCATGTTCCCATTGCCATCGTCATAGTATCCTATGGCCCGACATGTTCGTTTCACTGTTGCTTATAACCCTACGCTACACCTCCTTCTTGTTTATACATCAATTAAAAATCATCAATTCTATTCCCGATTCCTCACTGTGTTCAACATCAGTTCCTTCACCTTGTCGTTTCGGGCGGGGTTGCCCACAACAATCACCTTGTTCTCCTTGTCCAGCAAGAAGCTATGCAGTAGCGTGGAGGAGGGCAGGTGGGGATTGACCGATGAAAAGCTCCCGTTGGGAACAACAATTGCTCGAAGGGGATAAGCCAATTGAGCCAAAGATGATTCTAAATTCTCCTTCTGTTCTTGTTTTGGCTCAAAGATAAACAGCGTGTTTACACCTACTGAATCAAGATCCACTACCGCCCCCATGTAATCCAACATGTGCGAGACAAAACACGGGGAACAGGATGCCGAATCAATGTAAATAATCAGTTTGTACGCAGAATCCGCATTGCTATAGTAGGCTGCCCTCTCCCCATTCTCATAGCAGACAGCATCCTCACACGCAGTCAGGTCTATAGGTCGGGACTGCATTTTCAAGATTTCGTCGGCAATTTTCTTGTTCCCACATGATGACAAAAGCATCAATGCTGAAAGAATTATATAATGTATGTACTTCATGTTTCTATAGTTGTTTACATCGTCTATTACCAACTAGAGTTTAGGTATTATTGTACTTTTTGTAAGCATACTACAATATTCTCCTGCCACAGTCCACAACTTCTACTCAATAGACACACTCCTTTTTATTTACCCCTTTAGTTTGGGCAATGTAAATTTGTATATATTTCCTTCCAAATTCAAACCATATAGACTCTCGTCATCACAATCTATGTCTATGATGTACTCCTGTACAACATATCGTCCTAAATACACTCCATCAAAATCGAACACATGTATTTCCATGTTTTTGGGAACATCATAAGAATCCTTATTACTTTGCTTCATATACAAAGCATAAACCTTGTCACCGTCAGTACAAGTGGAACAATAGTACACATGAAGTTCGTCATCTTTCGAAGCCGGGGCATCATACACGCTCACTGAAGACAGGTGATCTTTCTCGAAATCATAAAAGTTTATTTTATCCATATACATCATTGGCAATGCAACCTTCCGCCCATTGGGACTGGCACATAATCTTGACTGATATAATGGAAATGCAGGAGCATGGGGTTCATACAGCTTTTTTGAATCCTTGATGCTTTTGCCATTTTGATGCAAAGAGAAATTGTCTGCGTGTTGCTGAAGTACTATCTGTCTGCCACTGTCCACATACCATGATTCCAATGAAGCAGGAGGCATTTCAATAGTCCGCTTGACAACTGTTCTTTTTTCGTCTATTGTCTTATGTAAATCAATCAACTTCAACTTGTTCGCATTTATATCATTGGCAACAATGCATCCGTCCTCAGTATATTGCTTCAAGATAGAGGTTGTCGTAAACTCTGAGGTAGCATGTCCTTTGTGCCCAAAATCAGCTACTCGGGCACCATTTTTTGTCAATGCCGTGAATAGCGGAGTCCGCTCGTCACTTACAGTCAGAATGTATTTGTCGGCGACGACAATACCTAATACTCCCGGCAGTGTGTCACCGAGTAATATCATTTCGCCACGAAGTGTTACAATGTTGTCCTTTGGCTTAACAATAGATAGGTGCTTATCGTTTTGCTTTGTATTTAAGGTGCATGCACTGCAACACAATACACAAACAAATGTGATAATATCCTTTTTAATCAGTCGTTTCATATTATAATATGTATCCGTAAATTATAAGTGTCAATACACATCAAGTATTATTTACATGTGTTGGTTGGCAAATCGTGCTGTTCTGCCAACCAACACACCGGTAACATCAAAGTTCAGCATCACAGAAACGCTTTTGATCCTCTAATTGCTGGATTTATGCAGATAATCTATTCAGTATTATAATCCAGTTAACTGAGCCAAAGCATCTTTATAGAATGCTGTATTTGAATTGCCTCGCACTTCAATTTTGTTTGTAACATTTTGACTTGCCGGATTTTGCTGCCTTGTGTGGTTCGTATATGCAAGGGTTCCCACATCTCCATACACCACCTCCATTATCTTTTAGTTCACTCCAACAATCCCAAGTTTCGGAATACCCCCTCATCTCCTTCGGACAATGCCTTTACATTTTGAAGCAATAATGTATGCTCCGCATCATTTGATTGATTAGAAGCAAATGTGTAAACTGCTGCCACAATAGGCAAAATGAACAAATACTTTTTTCTCATAACTTTTAATTGTTAAATGTTAATAATTAGTTGATTATGTTTGACTATAGTCTTTTGTTCGCTTATTTTTCAATCAGATCATAATACACGAACCTCTGCCGCCCATGTTCATTCAGAACAAAGGGCATTTCCTCCTTGCCCTGCGTCAGGTTTACGAGCCAATAGAGCTTTCCATGAGGGATATTCGCGAACTCGATGTATTCATACTTGGCCCTGGCCGTGCCGCACGACTGCCAACCGTCATCCCAGTAGCGCAGCTCATATTCATCTCCGGCACAGATGCCGTTGTCGGCATTCTTTGGAGAGAAGCGCACATGAGTTACCACCTGGGGCTCTTTCAGCCACAACGTGATGTCTCGATATGGACTTGGCGCCGTCTGCATATTGCCGTCATATTCTGCCTTCCACGACATATCCTCCCATTTCTCCGCATCCATCATTCGCATGAGGTGTTGTTCACAATTTACGGCGATGGTATCGGAGGGCGAAAGCACATGCCTGCGCATGGCCGGCATGGTATTGGCGTAGCCGTAGCCTTCCGGGGCAAGCCATTCCAGCATGGATATATGCGCATAGGGATGTTCGTCAGATGCCTGGAAACGATAGCTCTTGTACCGGCCGACATGCGACAATGGGTAGGTCAGAAGGGAGGGCTGCGGAGCTTTCTTTATCTCCAGCAGTGTCACTGCATCACTGAAATCGCCCTTGCGCGAGCCTATGAAGCGTCCCCCGATAAGTTCCTCCGCCACACGCTTCATGTTGGGCTTGCGCGGATATTTCCGCGTGAGGGTGATGGAGATCCGGGAATCGTCGCCCCGGTCTATGTAGGGAATCTCGCGGATGACAGGCACACTGTCCTCCATCTCTATATAGAAAGGCTGTCCGAAAGTGTGGTAACTCTCATCAGGATAGTATATGGGGAAATAGAGCAGCCCGGGCATCGCGTGGTTGAATGTGACTTTGCCACGGGAACGGTCTATCACTCCCCAGGTGACAGGGATGGCTCCTTGCCAATCGCGGCTATAGGTAGCCAAATAAGCCAAGTTACACCTCGTATTTTCGCTGAACGGCAAGGTTATAGACACGGTCTTTGCCAGATATGCTGTTACATCCTTCATACAAGGGTCGTTTAGCACCGAAGGAACATACTCTCCCTCGGCTTTCAGGAAAGGCGGCGTATCTTTCTGTGCAGCGTATGTAGAGCGATACACGTTGGCTGTCTCGGCAAAGGCCCAGTCGCCATCGCCCGGCAAAGAACTCTCGGGATTGAAGGTCTGCCACGTGTCCGTGGAATCGTTATAGGCGCTGCAATGGTAGTGTCGCCCCGAAAGGCTGCGGTAACAGATGTTATGCTCCACCACCACGGGCACGCCGCAGGCACGCAGGATGTTACAATCGTATGAGGCCACGTCCACGCAGTCATGGAAATCGCGCGAATAGAGGTCGTACACTCCGGCAAGCCGCGTGCGGTGCGTCTTTCCGTTCATATCGCGAAGGTTGTTGATGGCGGCATTGTAGTACTGTACCGTAGTGCGTAGGTCTGCGGTGCTGTCGAGCATCACGTATTTGGCGAACAGGTCGTGATAGGCCTTGCCCGTCTCATTGAACCCGTATCCCTCCACGCAACGGTATGGCAGGATGTATTCCTTGAACTCGTCAAAGGTCAGGTTGCGGGCGAAGGGCGACTCATGCCACACGCGGAAAGCATTGTCTATGTGGTCGGTTAGAAATTTAAAGTCCAGTTCCGTGATGTCGCACAACATGCTGTAGTCAATTATAGGGTCGGGCAAGGTGTCGGCCTCAATCATTTCGCGACGCGCTTTCTTGACTTGCCGTAAAGAATCCCATGGAAATTTATCCATTTTAACACCTTGCACGATGGAATAATATATGCTGTCCGTCTCGTGCCGCCACTGCTCCAACGTGTCATTGTCACGATATATACGCGCCCGGGAATGGTGGTAGGGCATATTCTCTATAAGAAACCTTGCGGCAGCGTACTTGGCCGTATCACGTTCGATGTACTTGTAATAGAACAACGTGCGGTACAGCTCCCATCGGTTCCCCTGTGTCTGCTTAGGCATGTCCTGTACACATCCTAATAATGTGGGGAGTACGAACAACGCCAAAAGGTAGTTAGCAAAAGTTGTATTATGTATATGATTACCTTTATGTTTCATGACATTTTTAGGTGCATTTTATAAACGAGTCTTTGGCTTTTTTTATTTGCCAATTCCTAAAGTCTCATATCGTAAATCAAGAGGACGGCTCCTCCTCTTTTTAATAGTTCCTCTGTTTCTACATCTACAGATATAAATCCATCGTTTGTAAGGGTGTTGTAAAAGTTATAATCGTTAAGATAATAGATAAATTTTTCATCAAACACAGCATTAGGAAAAGGCATATAATTGTGCGAGTTGTTTTCCGGGAAAAAGTGAATGACTCCATCCTTTAACGATGCCACTGCGGCCTCCTCGTATTTTCCTGTTCCAACAGCCAATGCCACATATTCATCTGTAACAAACGGTGTTTCTGTGAGATACTGATAATCTCCGTTGCTTACCTCGTCATAATTTGTCAACATCTCCGGAGGAATAGGATTACTCACTTGTACAGAAATGAATTTGGGAAGGACATCATTGGGATTAAATATATAATAACCATAATGCTTGTAGTCATGATATATAATTTTGTCCAAGTGCTTGGTGAAATAGTTTTGCTTACCGATCATATCCTCCTTTGTGTCTATCATCATCTGGTATCCGGTCGTTTTTAGGTCCTTGTCTGTTATCCATACACCAGACGAAGGAACAGCGGTGATAGCGTCTGACGAGTTGTTATCATTATATGAGAATATGAAATGTTCATTTCCATAAGATTCAATATCCCACGCCACATGTTCAAGATGTCGTGTCTGTTGATATGTTCCATCAACTTTTGAATAAGAGATAAGTAGATGTTTGGCATTGTCAAGAATATGGATGCTCTTGTCATCCACACAAAATGACCTTATTTCATAATATTCTTTGGAGGATCTTCCTACAGCATGAATTTCATATAAGAAATCTCCATTTAATTTGTATGCGCATAATTTTCCTTGCTTCATATTTGAAACAAAAATCATACTATCAGAAACGGACATCTTGGAGACTGCAGACAAAATGTGTCGATCACTATTGTGTAATGGAATATATTTTATTTGTTGAACATACTCTGAAGCCTTAAAGTTATCTTCTTCGGGTAGATAAAGTGTGTCGATACAATTCTCACCAATGTACTGTTCATATCCATTATTACCTCCACATGATACAAGACAATATATGGCAAGAATGACAAGTAAATATCTTATTGTCATATAAATAATGTGTTATTGGATGGTAGTATCAGGGTGGATTATCCACCCCTGATAAACTAACGATCATGATTATGGTCAGGACATTTGGTTGGGTTACATCCGTATCCACTTCCTTGACAATCCCAATACTCTACCTTACATTTTTTTCTTTTACCCATATCCGCATTGCACGTCATTTTATATGCGTGGGCTGTCGGATATTCAAATGTACCGGTTTCCCCATCTGTGAGAGCCTCAATATTTACGGAAAGCAAATCGTCTTCAATTGCTGCAGTTCTAAAGAAACTACATAAAATAACTATTGCTATACACATAGCAGCTACCATTAGTTCTTTCTTTCTTTTGTTTTTCATTTTGGTTGTTTTTAATTGAATGAAATATATTTTGCCTTTTGTATATAGCGTATCGGCCACCGCTTATCTTGCCTTCACCCCGGCCGGGATGACATCCTTCGTACCCCAAACCCTTGTTGGCGATCAACAATAACAGGTATTGTTCTTTATACAGTTGTTACGCTTATATGCCAATTAGGTGTTTTTACGATGAATGTCAGCGAAAGCAATATATTTATATTTTGCAGTCTGACTTTGTTTGAATGATACTCATCTTATTTATTATGTTGGTTATGTAAACTCATTGGTTTTTATCTTTCACTGTGCAAATATAAACAATTATGTTTGTAATGACAAAAAAAAAAAACAATAAAATATGTTTTGGGGCATAGTTTTTATTTTTATGGTAGGTTTTTTATAAAAACTTAATTTAAAATTATATATTTGAAATAAATATATTAAAAAAAATAATAT
>CAMWRK010000019.1 GCA_947176655.1 uncultured Prevotellaceae bacterium
TCTACACGCGTAAGTTCGTCTTCAGCGTCAGATGTGTATAAGTTACAGCATAAGCCCCTATATACTGCCGTTCTGCATAACTCCCGTCTTCATACGCATCTTCATGGACAGCCGGACGGCATTCATCACACACCTCATGACCATACTCATGTGCGCCGCAACCGTGACACAGCCGGCAGAGTTCATCACCATACAGGGGCTGGCAGGGTTGACGGCCATCATCAGCCTGCGCCAACTGACACAGCGTTCCGAACTGTTCCGCGCCATACTGATAGTTCTCCTTGTATCGGTACTTGCCTACATCAGCCTGCAACTCATAAACCGGCGCGTGCTGTTCATAGAAGAAATCAACTATTCCGACCTTGTCTGCATCATAATCAGCAGCCTGCTGCTCATGGTGTCGTACTTGCTGCTCATCCCAATAGAACGCATATTCGGATTCACCAGCAACGTCACGCTCATAGAACTCTCCAATGCCAACAATACTTTACTGCGCCGCATGTCTGAAGAGGCTCCGGGCACATTCCAGCACAGTATGCAGGTAGCCAACCTGGCTGCCGCCGTAGCAGAAAAGATAGGAGCCAAAAGCCAACTGGTACGGACCGGTGCACTCTACCACGACATCGGCAAGATACGTCATGCAGCTTTCTTCACAGAGAACCAGCGGGGCATCAATCCTCACGACCGCCTCACGGAGACACAGTCCGCACAAATCATCATCAGCCATGTCCGCGAAGGTCTGGCTTTGGCAGAGAAACACAAACTGCCACAGGTCATACGCGACTTCATCGCCACACACCACGGATGCAGTTTCACCAAATACTTCTACATACAGGCACAGAACAAAACTCCCGACACAGCCATAGACCCGGCCACGTTCACCTATCCAGGCCCCGAGCCCTCCACATCCGAACAAGCCGTACTCATGATGTGCGACGCAGTAGAGGCCGCCAGCCGCAGTCTGAAGGAAATCACAGAGGAAAACATTGCCGCACTTGTTAACAAGATTGTCGACGGACAACTGGCAGACGGCCATTTCAAACACACTCCCCTAACCTTCCTCGACATAGAGAACGCCAAAGAGGTGCTACGCAAAAAACTCCAGACCATATACCACACACGCATACAGTATCCGGAACTGAAGAAATAGCCCCCACGGGCACTTGGCTATTTGTCACGACACTACCATGCCTGCCATACCGAAACCAGCCAAGCAAGGTTTGGGACCTTGCTTGACTGATTTTTGTCTCATAAACAATAATATCCATTAGGCCACAATGGACTTATATTTTTATAACCCTAACGCCCGATTGAATGTTTGGAAGGGCTACAATAAAAGATGGGATTTCCAGAGTCCTTAAAATCAATAATGTGTGACCGGACAGTTTAACCGCTTGAACCAATCCATTTTTCATAATAATCCGAAATACAATAGGCAGATCGGAATATATAAAACCAATTATAGAATCTACCACTCACAGAACATTCCAAGTTGCCTGACATCATTATTAGTGATGAAGTCCGTGAATGGCTTTTCTTAATAGAAGTCGTAACATCACATGGACCGGTATCGGCAAAACGTGTTATAGAATTGGAAGAGTTTACAAAAGAGTGTCCCTATGGCATCGTTTATGTAACAGCATTTCCGGATGCAAAAGAATTCAAAAACTACATAGACGATATTGCTTGGGAAACAGAAGTATGACTTTCAGACATCCCTGATCACATGATTCATTTCAATGGTGACCGCTTCATAGGACCACGTTCTTAACCATGTATCGGTGAATCCAAAACTTGGCTGTAACACAGCCTTTTATTCGATATAGAAGCCAAACAATATTAAGTAAGTTTTTCATTCGAAAATACAGCCTGAATACAATCCAAGCGATACTCTGGTCATTGATAGAACAAATATAAAACCTAAAACATCAGTCCACATCGTAGTACAATACTCCGGACTTGTATCCGGGTCTTGAAAGTAGATAGCCCTGCATCTCTTTCAGACGACGTCTTACCTCCTGCATGTCGGCAACAAGTTCCATCTTCAGAAACACCTTTCTTATATACATGGTCTGCACGCGGCCTACGGGCGGAATATCAGGGCCAAGCACACGGTGTCCGAAAACCTGCCTCAACATGGAGGCCATTTCCCCGGCCATGTGCTCCAGGACATTCTCGTCCTTGTGCTTCATATATATGTATACCAGCCTGCAAAGCGGCGGATAAAGAAACGCCCTGCGCTCCTCCATCTGTTCGCGGAACATGCCGTCGTAGTCCCCGCTAACCACCTGCATCACCGTAGGATGTGTCGGGTCATATACCTGAAGTATCACACGTCCGGCTTTTACCGGCAACCCGTCTCCTGTCGAACGCCCGGCACGCCCCGCCACCTGAGTCATCATCTGGAATGCCCTTTCATGACTGCGGAAATCGGGCTGGTTCAACATCGTCCCGGCATTCAGTATGCCTACCACGGAAACCTTTCTGAAGTCCAGTCCCTTGGTCACCATCTGCGTACCTATCAGTATATCCGTCTCGCCACGTTGGAATCCGTGTATAATATCTTCGTAGGCACTGCGGCTTCGTGTCGTATCCAGATCCATCCTTGCCACCTTGGCCTCCGGGAACAAGTCGCCGAGCTCCTCCTCTATACGTTCCGTGCCATAGCCTCTGCCGCTCAGTTTCTCGTCCCCGCACTGCGGACAGCGTAGCGGAACATCGGTTGAATATCCGCAATAATGGCACACTAATCTGCCGGAACGTCTGTGATACGTCAGGCTCACATCGCAATGGGGGCACTGGGGTACCCATCCGCACGTCCGGCACTCCAGCACCGGAGCGAACCCTCTCCTGTTCTGGAAGAGTATCACCTGTTCACCACGCTCCAGCGCATCGTGTATCTCACGCAGCAGGAGCGGCGAGAACATCCCGTTCATCAATTTCTTACGCCGCAGCTCTGCCATGTTCACCACCTCTATCTCAGGCAGACACACGTTGCCGTAGCGTGTCATCAGCCGGACATATCCGTATTTGCCTGATATAGCATTGTTGTACGTCTCTACAGATGGCGTGGCCGTGCCAAGCAGTGTCTTTGCCCCAGCCAGTCTTGCCATCATCAGAGCTACATTGCGGGCATGGTATCTCGGAGCCGGCTCCGTCTGCTTGAAACTCGGTTCGTGCTCCTCGTCTATTATCACCAGCCCCAGATGACGGAAAGGTAACAGTACACTACTGCGTACTCCGACAATGATGTCATAGGGCGTGTCCGACACCTGTTTGCGGTACACTTCCACACGCTCGGCATCGGTATAGCGGCTGTGGTACACACCCAGACGGTCGCCGAAAACACGGCGTAACCTGTCCGTCAGCTGGCTCGTCAACACTATCTCGGGCAGCAGATACAATACCTGTCCACCCTTTTGCAGCATCTCATGTATAAGATGTATATATACCTCCGTCTTGCCGCTCGACGTCACTCCGTGCAACAAGCATACATCTTTCTCCTTCCATGACTCCAGAACCTCGCGTCTGGCCTGCTCCTGTGCTTCGGACAGTGGCTGCACCACCGTCTCTGCAGGTATACGTCCAGTAGGTATGCGGTCTATGGTCTTCTCATATTCCTCCAGCAATCCACGTTCGCAAACAGTCCTCAGTATTGCCGGAGAACAGCCTGAGGCCTTGAGAAGTTCTTCCCTCGTCACCTCCCTCACAGCGGAAATATCTCCAGCAGCCAGTGCCTTGCTAACTCCGGCCTGCTCCACATAGCTCACCATCAGCACCTGCTGCTTCCGCGCCGTCCTCAGCCCAGCCATGGCAGCATTGAGACGGCCAGCATCGAAATACCCGTGTACCAGCCGGACGCATATCACCGTCCGCGGTCTGTACCTGACAACGCCATCCTTTTCCTTCAATCCAGAAGGTATGGCAGCCTTGTACACCTCGCCCACTGTACACATGTAATAATCAGCCACCCACTGCCACAACTTCAACTGTCCAGGCAACAGCATGGGAACTTCCTCCAATACCTCCAGTATGTCTTTAGTCGGGTATTCCGGAGTCACTTCATGCAGACAGGCCACCAAGGCGGCATACTGCTTTTTATTGCCCAAAGGTACGTTCACACGGCAGCCCACCCGAACCTTGGCGGTCAGGTGGGCAGGTACGCTGTATGTCAATGCGCCCTCCAACGGAAGGGGGACTATGCAGTCTGCATACATAAATGATGTATCCAGTGCGTCAGAACATGTACGCCAGATGTACCTTTACGGTCTTCTGTTTGTAGCTGCTGGGGCTTATCACTGCTCCAAACGCATCGCTGAAACTCAGGTTACCGTTGTCACTCACAGGGATAGTATAGCTCACGCCTATTTGCAGGTGCTTCATAACCTCCACGCCTGCGCCGACATTCCATCCCCAGCTGGAGCGGGAAAATCCTTTGACGGAATATCCGAACAACTCGTCTATGGTTTTGTCGCCGCTCATGCAATAGTTGTACTGCGGACCGGTAGCTAAATATACGGACAGCACCTTCAGACCGAAAGAATAACGAAGATTCATGGGAATCTCCAAGTAGGAAAGATTCTTGCTCGTACCGGCACCATCATTATATCTGGCACTTGCGCTATTCAGGCTGTAAAGCACGGAGGCGTCAGCGCCGAATCCCAGCAGGGGAATTTTCGCCATCACCTTAGGGCCCACGAAGAATCCGGCACGGTTACCGCTCCCGAACATCTCGGAAGAGAAACTCAGACTATTGAAGTTCATACCACCCTCGACACCCCATGTCAGCACCTTGGAGGTCTGAGCCGATGCAGTTGCCGATATCACGGCTACAGCAAACACAAGTAAAATTCTCTTCATTCTACAAAATTTATTTTGGTTATAAACTTTCTTACATCACCATATATCATCTTCTTTGGCGACGAACACTCACACGTGGAGCAGAACCGCCTCCTGCACTTTTGGGTTTCGGTGTTTTAGCCGTAGCCGTACTGCCGCTGCCCGTTCTACGCTGCGCCGTCCTCACCGTCACCTTGTTTCCTGTCTTGCCCACCTTGATGCTGTCCTCGCGTGCAGCCCGTATGCTGTCCTCATGGGTCATGTGTCCCCACACACCTTCCCGGAAGTCCAGGATTTCTTTCTCTATCCTCTGCTGCTCGCGTGTCATGGCCGTGTCCGTCTTGCAATACGATGCCAGCGCGCGTCCCTGCATGTTATCGGTCTTGTATATCTTGCCGTCATACCTGTTCATGGTAAAATAGTCGTCCACGGTCATGTTCATGACATTGTTCAGATTGCTTGCCATCAGCGGCAGACGTGTCAGCCACGGAGCCACCTCGTCATAGTTCAGCCAGAACAGAGGATAAGGTGTCGCCTCACCGCCGAAATCGTCTGCACCACGCATGAGCACGGGGCACAGAGCCGTAACCTTGGTAGAGAATGTTCCAGTACGCTGATCCAGATAAACGCTTTCCTTTATATAATAGCGTGTCACCTCTGCCGACGGCACATCGTTGCTTTCCACGGTGAACTTGCCGTCCTTCTCCTCGTAATATATACTGTACCTGTCCAGAACATCACGTATCTCCATTTTATCCTTGCTGTCGAAGCTCTCCACACCGTCCAGTCTGTATGTGTAGGCATTTATGCGCCCGGAGAGCATGAGATGAAAGACATAGGTAAAGAGGTTCACCTGTCTGCCGCGCGGCTCCACAGGATAATACAGCGGGGCATTGGCATCCTTGGTGAGATCCAGTATGCGATACACATCGCGTCTCCACACCACATTCTCTGGCATGGTCTGCTTCACAGGAAACATCAGTGCCGCGCGGTCTGTGCCACTCTGTGCATTCTTGCCTCCATGCTGTGCTGCCGCGCTGCCAGAGGTGGTGCTGCGTCTAGCAGGCTGGGCAGTCAGACCCGCGGCAAAGACTGCCGCTATAAATATCAGGAACAATCGTTTCATTTGTATGTTGTATCGGTTAGTGGTTAGCGATTTAATGGTTAGTGGTGGAGCGGATTAGCGGTAAGGCGGTTAGTTGACTATAACCTCCATTGCACCGTTCAGCGTGCGTTCCACGCCATCCGGCCCTTGGGCGCGTATCTTGGTGATGAAGAATCTACGCCCTCGCGAAAGGCCGCGCATCATGGCCTTCTGACGTTCCGTAAAGTCCGATCCGCCGCTCACCTCCGGCACGGCATTGCCAAGGTTGTCGAAAAATACCGTCTCGAAGCCTTTCACTCTGAACGGGATGTTCAACAGGCCATCGTCTATGGCAGCACCTATACCAACAGCGGCCATAAGCTGCTGTTTACCTATCTTGCCTCCCTGGAAACGGTTATCGCCGACAGGCAGATAGGCTGTCGGATCGGGAAGTCTGCGAACACGATACGAGAACTTGCCCATAACCTGATTACGTCCCTCCTGTCTGGCCGTGACGGTGAATTCCGCCGTGCCGCCTGCCGTAGCCGGAACGGCGACATAGTGTCCTGCGGATATTTGTCTAAGTGTGCCCCCGGTCATACTCAGGCTCACTTGTCCGGCAGCCACGCCAGGCACGCTCACACTGAGCGGATTCTCATAGCCGGCATACAGCACATTCATTATGTCCGCACTCAGTGTCGCACTTGGAGCCACCACGGTATAAGGCTGTTCGAACTCGCGTCTCACGGTCTGTCCCTCGCCGTTAAGCATCTCAATGAAGCCTTTCAGCGTGAAATCGCCGGTGCGGTTGCATATTGTCTCATACACGCCGTCGCTGTTGTTTATCTCCTGCCCGCCTATATATATCACCGGTTTGCGTGTCGTATCCACGGCAGCCATTATTATCTGGGCGGAAAACTTGCCGCCCTGCACCACAGTGCGGCTGTTGGGTATGACGTATGCATTCAGACGGTTCACCCTTATGTCCTTTACATCGACATTTGTGACCAGATCGTGCAACACCTGCCCCTCTGCATAGCGCACATCATTCTGCAACTTCGTCAGCAATGTAACGGCAGCAGCCGTAGGCATGGACTCAAACATGTATTCCTGCCAATTCTTGCCCATAGCCTCTGTCGGCACATCGGTATTCAGATTGCTCTTCACCAGTCCGCGCTGAGCCTCATCCGCCAGCATATCCACTATTCTCTCCCTGTAATGCTCTATAGCCTTGCGCAACACCTCGCCACGACCAGTGCCAGGTGCCAGCATCACCTGTGTGGCAGCCTCCAAGTCCTCCTTGTTACGTATATTGCGCACATCGGCATCCTTGCCATCGCTCTTGCGCACGATACTCAGTTTCAGTTCGTCCAGCATGTTATACAGCGTGTCAGCCATGTTTCTCACCGTACGTGCCTTATCATACCACACACCCACCTTGGCCGGATTATCCTTGTACTGTTGCTCCAGACGTTTATACACTTCAGCGTTGACTCTGGCAGAGTTCTGCGTGCTCAGAGCCAGTTTCTCGTCCACCAGCACAAAACCTTTCAGTACATCGCTGCTGACATTGAGGGCTAGCATCGCCATCAGCACCACGTACATCAGGTTTATCATCTTCTGACGGGGCGATATCTTCTTCTTGATAATCTTTCCCATGCTATCTTTCCTTCGGTTACATCGGTATTAACCCTTATCGGAAGCTACAGGTGCCGATGCCGCCCCCATATTGACGGTCAAGGCCTGAATCATGCGTGCGTACACTTTATTCAATTCCTCTATCTGTCCGGCCATACGGCGTGTCTGTTCATCTATCTGCTCTATGGTACTCACCTGCTTGCTGATGTTGCGGAGCTGCAACTCATATACGGTAGCTATGCCGGTGAGCGTGCGGTTCAGGTTCTCCATTTCCTCGCTGTCAGTACTCATACGTGCAGCCTGGGCTTTCACTCTGGAGAGCACTTCCGTCAGTTCCGTCAGTTCCTCGGCATAGTTTCTCACTGCCTCCTCGATCATTCCGGGATCGGTAGCCCTGATCTGCGATGGATCAGCACCGATGCCGGAACCTTTCAACTGCGACAGTGCCAACTGTGCCTCAGCAGCCGCCTGACCGGCACTGGCGAGATTGGCTGCCGCAGCACTCAGAGCCGCGCCATGTGCCAGAGCCTCAGAATCGACATCCGTCACTGCAGATCCGCCTATTATCACCGTACCCGGCGTTCCGCCAGACACTGGAGCGACATCCTCGACATGCTTGTCATCAGCCTTTTCCGTCACTCTTTCAAAGCCTGACAGCACAAAGACAAAAACCTCGGTGCCCATGCCCACGAATAGCATCAGATTGGCTCCCTGTAAGTGAGTCAATTTAAAAAGAGTTCCAAGAATTACAACGGCGGCACCCCAGCTGTACGCATACTGCATGAAGGTCTGACCGGCCATTGTGTCCATCCACTTCTGAATCTTGTTTATGAAAAACATGATATATTATTTATTGCTTTGGTTTATACGTCTGTACTTATCTCATGCCTAACCACGCTCTGTAGAAGAGGGGGATACGCATCCTATTTTTTTGTTCTGGCATTATCCGCGACCATACTCCTTACGCAACGAAAACCTATGAAACTGCGTGGCTGGTTCTGATACTCGTAACTGCGCCATGCCGAGCGTATCATGCTTTCGGGATCTTTCCACGAACCACCGCGCACCGACTTCTTCTTCAGACGGTATGGATCCTCTGGTGCAGCATTGTATTTCAGTTCCGGATTCATGTCGCTCATAGCCTCCACACCTGCCTCGGTATACACCGTGCTTGTCCACTCGGCCACATTGCCGGCCATGTCATACAGGCCGCTGGAGTTTGCACTGAAGATGCCGCAACGCGAGGTAATCAGGCTTCCGTCCTTGGTATAATTTCCCTCATCGGGCTTAAAATTGGCGTAAAAACACCCCTTGTCGCTCTTCACTGCTTTGGACTCCCACGGAAAGGCATGTCCATCCTTGCCACGGGCAGCATATTCCCATTCCACTTCGGTCGGCAGACGATAACGTTGCAGATGCTTGGCATACGCCCCCATGCCCACGTTCATCATTTCCGTGCGCCAAGCACAAAAAGCGTTGGCCTGTTCCCAATCCACTCCGACAACAGGATAGTCATCGTAGGCGGAATGGCAAAAATACAACTTCATGTAACGTTCGTTGTCTGCATTCTCGAAATCGTTGACCCAGCACGTGGTATCGGGATATACATTTACTATATACGTGTTAAGAAAATCCCATGGCCCGCTAAGCGGACGTGTAATTGTCTGACGCACAATTCGACCGTCATCGTCTATCCATGCCGTGTCCTTGGAAATCATGACCTGTTCGCCCATGTCAACCCTGTTGTCGGTGTTCAGGTCTCTTTGCGCCGGATCCAGACGGTATTTGCGTTTGGCCGCCATGGCATAATCGTATATCTCGTAACGGTAGTTCATCTGAGAGGCGTCCAACATACGCGTACCGTCTATGGGATGCGTCACATAGACACTTTCTATGGCACGCAACTCGTCCTCAGTGGCCTTGCGCAGAGTGGGAATCGGCTTTTTCCAGTTCAGATGCGGCATCACAGGTTCTCCGTTACGGTCTTCCTCAATTTTATAGGTTTCATCACCTCCGTAGGCAGGATCGGCCAGACGCTCGCGTATGATACTGTCGCGCACCCAAAAGACAAACTGTCTGTACTTGGCGTTGCTAACCTCATGCTGGTCCATCCAGAACCCGTCCACACTGATGTCGCGGCGTGGAAAGGCCGTGCCCCAAAGTGTATCGTTCTCCTCGAGACCTATTTTCAGACTGCCCCTGTTCACGGCAACCATACCGAAAGGCGCGGTTTCACCGGCGGAAGAACCTCTTACGCCCACCAATTCCCCCCCGTTGGCCATAGCATTGCTTCTAGTTCCCATACAAGCAGTCAGGAGCATGACCGCAACAGCCGCCAGCCCCATTGCCATAAGGAAATTCTTTCTTCTGATCATATATCGTCTTGTTCTGTATTCGTGATTCATTAAAGCCATCTTACTGACTGATGCCTGTTCTTTCCTTTTTTCGTCAAATTCAGTTCCATCCTGTAACCTACACTTATCTCGTGCGTACCATTCTGCACGGCTATGCCTCCTGTGTACATTTCGTAGCTATATCCTATGTCAATGTCATGAAAAGTGATTCCTGCCAATAAAGCCACGCTGATTGTCGGACTATAATTGAGACCTGCATACATACGCCCCTTCTCTCCATCATAGCACAAACGACCACACAAGTCGGCTCTCCAGCTCTGCATGTCTGTACGGAACATGGCTGCCGTCCTAAGTGAATATTCGGGATGTCGAAACTTCAGCCTATGCCCGCCAGTAGCGTATATCGTCGGAGCACTCTTCATCATGAACCTCTTGTCCTCGCCCATGTGCACCTCAGGAGACAGCAGATGTGTCACCGAAATCCCTGCATACCAAAGTCCTCTGCGTTCGTACCTTAGACCGAAATCCATATCGAAAGCCGTGCCGTTGACATCCGACGAGGGTACAAGTTCATCGCCACTACCATCTCCCAGTTCCACATCGCTGCCTTTGAAACTATTGGCGACAAAAGCCAGACGCACACCGGCACTTAACACGTTTTTCCGTCCTAAAGGATGATGATAGGCATACTGCACCCACATCCTTTTGTTAGAAAAGAGACCGATTCCATCACTCATAAAGCCGGCTCCGATACCATGTCTCTCCGCCTTGGGCAGGAAGAAAGCCGGCAGGTCGCAATGTACCAGCATCGTCTGTCCGGCATCCTCGAAACCGGCCATCTCCATACGGTATGCACCAGTCACATCGAGCAGCCCCGAACATCCCGCCGCCGCGGGACTGTAGAAGCTCTGATAGTTCCAGAAGTTGGTGAAAGCAACATCGTCCTGCCCCGTCATCCGCAGTACGGACAGCGACATCAATGCTATCAGCAACAACTTCTTCATCTCTTTTTTATAACGCATAAAAGCTGTACAATATTGTCCGCCGCCAGTCTTTTTTATAAAGTTAGTCAATGTTGTCCAAAACATCGGCTCGTCCATACAAAAATTACCTCTGCCTTCTGCAAACAAAACATTTCAGCATAAACCTCATTATAGGTAGTGTTTCTCTGAAACGTCAATACTTACGCTACACAATCAGTTACTTTTATGTTTATATTATTGCGAAATAGTCTTATTTGCAGAAAGTTTAAGTTCTACTTGTAATAAATACCGTGAATTCCGTTTAAAGAAATGCGAATCTCGGCATAATCAGAAATCGGTTGGTCTAATTTGTAATAACCTTCTCTCCAATAATCTTCAGTTTCAAGCCATGGCGTCTTCTTGAAAAATAAAAAATGAAGATATGGCAGTTCACGTCCATTGTAGTCAAATATTTTAGCGTTATCTACATCATATCTCCATTGCTGTTGTGGTTTCGGTGCTAGACTAGTATAATATTCATGAAACAAATGTTTCCTGTTAAAAATTCCATTATACAAATTCATAAATAGAATGAAATCTGTAACTCTCGACCTACGGATAACGAATTTCCAAATAAGCCGTCCCCAATATAGTCCTGGATATACTAATGCAGACCATTCATTCTCGTCAAAACCATAATGTTTATTGTCAGTTAGTCTGGTTTCCCATGAACCTATTTTAAAACATAGTTCCCTATAATAGTCGTTATTTCTCAATACAGTAAAATGACCAGCTATGTGGTAACAATGTGTAGTCAACAAATCATATCGTTTTAGATTCCTCTCATTGAGAAGCATGGATAAGTCTCCATAACAAAGGTCCAAGTCTCCAAATGACCAGAACTTATATTGAGCCAACTCTAATTTGTGGATATATCCTAAGAAAGGTTTTAAATCTGTAAGTTTATACGCATTCTCTATTTTATAATTTATATTCAATCGCTCCCCTACCAATTTACAGTAATCATTTAGTGTCATGCTCTCAAATCTTATGTTAGCATAAATAGGCAACCCCGTAATGTCACAGTCAGTATAAAAAATAAAATCGATCATTGGATTACGACCACATGAATATAGGTAAAGACCAATCCATTTTGGCCACTTGCCAAAGTAAGGAATTATTTGTGCTATTTGATTCATGAATTTGTTAAAATGAAACTAACGGATTATTGATGATTTCGCGTATTCTATTTTCAAATCAGAATAGTACACCCCATATTATTCCCGGTACATCGTGGGTAAAGCGTTTCTGATTTGCAAAACACAGACATGTAGCTCTATCGAAATTTAGATTACTAACTTTCATGCCAGTTTCGTCATTATCAGAGCCAACTCCAATAAAAACGACGGCCACAAGACTACATAATAGGCCTGTTTTTCAAGCCATCTGCCTCTCAAGAAAGAATATAACGAAGCAGGCGCAGTTCTTCCTCGTTATAGACATCCCCCCACTCCCGACGCAGGATGTCCATATCCAGTTTGCCTGAAGGCATACTTTCACGTACTTCTTCTATGTCTTCGCGTCCGATAACCTCGTTGGTAAAGTAAGATATATCCATACGTTTGCCATGCAAAAGCATGGCTTCAAGGTCGTCCAACACTTCGTCCAAATCCGTATTCTCACTCTCGGCAAAGTCGTCCAGTGCGATTTTACGGTCTATGGCACGTATAAGCTTTATCTGTCTTTTGCTGCGTTCGCTGGTAACGTGTGAAAGAGCCTCTTCATGTCTGTCATCAACGGTTCCGGACACGACAACATTTATGTCGGCATCGGCCATACCGTCATGCTCCTCCTCGCCACTTCCATCTCTCAGCGTTACGGAGTACGGCTTCTTGCGGAATTTCTTACCTTCCGGAGTATATGTCAAAGTCGAGTTTTTCTGGTTCTTTATCTTCAACAAACCCTCCTCTATGGCCCTGTCGAAGATTGCATTCCAGTCCATCTCGTCCATATCTTCAGCAATGCCGAAAGACTCCAGACTATCAAATTCCTGCTTCTGGATTTCTTCCGTCACGTTGCCCAACAGTATGTTCTGTAACAACTCCCGTGTCAGCCCCTGTCCCGCTTCCTGAATAACGGCGATGGTTTTTGCTATTCTGTCCTGTATATCCATGAATTACTTTTGCTTCAATATGTTCGCAGTCCGCGCTGCCTCATAGCCCGGAAATCCTGTTGCTCCAGACACCGGTCAAATGTAAGCGGTTCGTTGTGGTCATTGAGATATGTGCGCTGTACTTTTGTCACATAATACGGCGATGTCAATGCCAAGGAATCCATTGTATATGGAGTGACTATCCCTCCGAGGCCAAGCATAGTGGGAAAGACACAGTCTGTCTGTATCGGTTCCAAGATGCGTGACTCCATGAGTGCCACTCTCTGCGGATACCTTGCACGATAGCTGTCCGAGGTCCAGATGATGAACGGTACGTGCAGCTGATAGTAGCTCGGCCATGGCGAGGCATGAAGGTACAGGTTGCGGTCGTCATCGTATATGTCCTCTCCGTGGTCACTTGTGTATAGCAATGCCGCAGGACGGCTCTCCTTCTGCAACTGAGTTACGATACTGTGCAGTATAAAATCGGTATAACGTATCGTATTGTCATAGGCATTGATTAGGATTTCCCTGTTGTCCCTGGTTGCTTTTATAACCTTATCCGGACGGAAATATGCTTGTTCTGGCTTGTATCTGTCGGAATAGGTGCTGTGGCTGCCATAGGTATGCACTACCAGTAACAGATTTCCCTTGTCAGCATGCAGTATTCGCTCTATCTCCGGCAAAAGCACCGAATCCATCGGTGTGCAATTCATTCTGTCACGCATGAAAAGGACTTCCCGTGCCTGCTCCCCGAGATAGTCGTTGAAAGATTTGTTGCGAGGCTCGTTGCTAAGAAATACAGTATGATATCCGGCTTCGTCAAAAGCGGCAAGAAGCCCCTTGGAACGATACAGCGCGCCGTAGTCCTCGGCTGTGGCCGGTGACAGCAAGATGGGTATACTCTTGTGTGTGGTGTTGCTTTGCGACATGCAATCGACAAAAACAGCTATACCTGGAGTACGTGCCAGCAACGGCGTCGTTTCTCTATCGTACCCATTAAGCTGCCAGTTTGTGGCGCGTGATGTCTCACCCAGAACCAGCACCAGCACCTTGGCTATGGTGTCGCAATCGGCATCAAGGGCATGAAAACGGAAGTCGCGTGTATCCTGTATGTATCTGCGGCTTAGCGACTGTCTCGATACAGCCAGACGCAGGTTATAGCACACATTTACCGGGAACATGTCGTCCAATACCGACCAACTGCCGCCACAGGACGCGACAGCGACGAAAGGCAGAGATACTGCCGTCACGACAAGGCCGATTCGCCGTTGCACCCTACGGAATCCTCTATCCAGTACCGTCTTACGGCATACTTCCATGGCCGCAAAAAACAATGTCGGCACATATATTGCCACAACAGCCACAACAGCCGGATATATCTGCGAAAGCATCTCGCCCATCTCGTCCGGACTGCTTGTAGTGAGATTCAGCCACATATCTACGGCTATCACGCCTTTGCCGAACAGGTAGCTGAGAACAATGTTGAAAGCCCCGAGAAACAGAACAGGAAACATCCACCACACGGCCACAGACTGACGTGGGAAAAGGCTCATCACTGTCCAGTATATTCCGAGTGGCAACAGAACAAGTGCCAACTTGCCTGCCACAGGCATGGTTTCCGTAGCGCAAAGTATCAAGTTGGGCAATATGAGAATCGCCAGATAAAAAAAGAAGACCAGCTTCTGTTTCATTCCTTGCCTTATACTCTTTGTCTGCAGGAACTATCTGCTGTTCCCGTGTATTGTTCCTATATGCAAAGGTAATACTTTTTCAGTTTTCGCCAAACGTTTTGCACAAAATATTACCGCCACGTGCCAAGGCTTGTCACATGGCGGCACAGAGCTTTCCGGAAGTCTTTATATGGTCATGGCACCTGTCCCATCAATGCAGCACACTCTTCGGGCGATGCTCCCAGTTCCACAGCATGCCGGAAGTCGGATACAGCGAGGGCATCCTTGTGAAAATCTTTGTAGAGCAAGGCACGTGATATGTAGAAGTCCGGCGAGTCCGGTTCCAGAGCTATGGCATGGTTCATGTCTGCAAGAGCCGCCTCGTACTGGCGTCGTGTCTGATATATCCCCCCTCGCACGGCATACACAGTCGCATCGTCCGGATAATAGCGCAACAGCACCTCTATATGCTCCATGGCCTCTCTCGGCCTCTTGTCCTTGTCGCAGAGCAGGGCAAGCCCCAGACGCGCCTCCCTGTGCCTGGGCTGCAGTTCGAGAAGATGTCCGTAGTCTGCACGCGCCTTAACGTTGAGATGCTGTCCAGCATAGATGTATGCACGGAAGAACAGTGCTTCCTGATGGTCGGGATTGAGCGTCAGCAGGTCGCAGAGATCATCCAAAGCACGCGTTTCGTTGCCCGACTGGATATGCAGCGATGCACGGTCCAGCAACAGCTCCTGCGACGATGGCGACAGCTTCAGACCGGAGTCAAAGGCCATCATAGCCTCATCACGCCGTCCCTCGCGGACACGAAGCTGTCCGAGGTACAGGTACAGTACGGCATTGGATGCCTCAGCCGGCTTCATGTCTATGGCTTTCAGGAACAGCCTTTCAGCCACGGCGAAAGAATCACTGTCCAGTGCCCTTATGCCCAGACGCACCAGACGGGCATACTCCGCATCCTGCCACAAGACAGCCCACGGCAGAAGACACAAGATGGCAATAATCAGGTGTCTCATTTGCTCATTATCTCGCACACAGCCACAGGATCTACG
>CAMWRK010000020.1 GCA_947176655.1 uncultured Prevotellaceae bacterium
GCGCAAAGCCATGTCGGCAGCGGTCAAAGTGCGCTCCTCCAGGCTTTCGGGCAGCACAATGCGCTGCTTGTTCTGCTTGGCACGAGCAATGATTTGTTGCATTAACTGTGACATTGTTATATATTGTTTTGGTTAGGTTATTATTGTCTCTCATATCCACGCATACAGAACACACCGCCATGGTTACACAGGCATCAGAAACGTCCTTTCATCAGTATGCGCTCCAAATGCTCCGCATCGATATGCGGCAGATACTCATTATTGTATGATGCCGTAATGCCTCCCGTCTCTTCGCTGACCACGATGGCCAGTGCATCGGTTTCCTTGCTGATCCCCCTGGCGGCACGATGGCGCAAGCCGAACTCCTTGGGAATGTCCAGGTCGTGACTGATGGGAAGTATGCAGGCGGCAGCAGTCACCTGCCCTCCTGTAATTATCATGGCTCCGTCGTGCAAAGGCGAATTCTTGAAAAAGATGTTCTCTATCAACCGCTGTGATATTCTGGCATCTATGCGTTCGCCGGTGCGGATGAAGTCGTTCAGTGGCAAGTCGTTCTGCATAACTATGAGCGCACCGGTCTTCTGCTTGCTCATATTCAGACAGGCCATAAGTATTGGCATGATGGTATCGCGGTCATAGCGGTAGTCCTCCTCAAGACGTGTGCCGGCCTTGGGCTTGAAGAACTGCAACAGGCGGCTCACTCTCTCGTGTGTACCTATGGCGTAGAAAAAATGCCGGATTTCTTCCTGGAACAGTACTATAAGGGCTATGGCTCCCACACTGACCATCTGGTTCAGTATGCTGCCGAGAAGTTTCATCTCAAGCACCTTGCTTACGAGTATCCAGATGCTGATGAATATCAACACGCCGTAGAAGATGTTCACAGAGCGCGATTTCTTCATCAGTTTGTAGCCGAAAAACAGAAACACGGCCACAAGGAGAATGTCTATCAGGTCCTTTACTCCGAAATCAAACATTGTCGGTAAATTTTCACTGTCTCCACTGCTTCCCGGACATCGTGAACACGCAGGATGGAGGCTCCGTTCATAAGAGCTATGGTATTCAGTACCGTAGTGCCGTTGAGCGATTGTTCGGGTGTAATGCCAAGCAGGCGGTATATCATGTTCTTCCGGCTTATGCCGACGAGCAAAGGACAATCCAGCAAGCCGAACTCGGAAAGACGCGACATCATCTCATAGTTCTGCTGCAAAGTCTTGCCGAAGCCGAACCCCGGATCAAGAATAATGTCGGCCACGCCCAACTCGTGCAGAACCTCCACGCGTTCGCCCAGCGAACGGAACACCTCGCACATGAGATTGTCGTAATGCGGATTCTGCTGCATGTTCTGCGGCGTACCTTGCATGTGCATCAGTATGTACGGCACTTGCAACTCAGCCACCGTACCGAACATGTCCGCGTCCATTTCTCCACCGGAAATGTCGTTTATGATATCCGCTCCGGCCTCTATGGCTCTGCGGGCTACGGCAGAACGGAAAGTATCGACGCTGACAATGGCATCCGGCCACTCCTCACGGACAATGCGGATGGCCGGCAGCAGACGACGCAGTTCTTCATCCTGAGACACATCGTCTGCACCGGGACGACTGCTGTATGCCCCAATATCTATCATGGATGCCCCTTCGTTTCGTATACAGCATACTCTCTGGCGTACTTCCACGTCACCGCCATACCGGCTTGCGGCAAAAAAAGAGTCTGGGGTGACATTCAGTATACCCATTACCTGCGGTCCGTCCAACGATACGAGCCTGCCCGATATATTGATGGTTTTGGGAACCTGCTTCATTCTCTACTTGTTCATAGCGACAGAGCCGACGGATATGCACACCGCGGAAACACACGTGTCCGTAACAGCCGTCTTTCAGGCAGGCACGGACTTTATCGCGCTTCAAAGTTACGAATAAGCTAGGGAAAAACAAAGAAACGCCGTTAATTATTTTAGGATTTTTTATAACTTTGCAGGTGTAATGTCCATTTGGCAAAACAAAGATGAACACGGAACAACTATATAAAGTATACCTCCGTCATCCCGAGGTGACGACAGACAGCCGCCATTGCCCCGAGGGGGGGATGTTCTTTGCTCTCAGGGGAGAAAATTTCGACGGCAACAAATACGCCCTGTCCGCTTTGGATCAAGGGTGCGCTGTGGCAGTAGTGGACAGGGAAGAGACCATTCCCGCCGGCGACAGCCGCTTCATCCTTGTAGATGATGTACTCCAGACCATGCAGGAACTTGCCGCCATGCACCGCAGACGCTGCGACATTCCGGTGGTGCAGGTGACAGGCACCAACGGCAAGACAACGACCAAGGAGCTCCTCGCCGCCGTTCTGAGCAGGAAGTTCAATGTTCTTTACACACAAGGCAACCTCAACAACCACATAGGCGTGCCGCTGACACTGCTGCGTCTGCGTCCGGAGCACGAGACAGCCGTGGTGGAGACCGGAGCAAACCATCCTGGCGAGATAGCATTTCTGTGCGGGATGGTACAGGCCGACTGCGGTCTGATAACAAACGTAGGCCGGGCGCATCTGGAGGGTTTCGGTTCCTTTGCCGGAGTAAAACGCACCAAAGGCGAACTGTATGATGACCTGAAGAAGCGGGGGGCTTTAGCCTTTCTCAACACATCGGATGCCGACCTCTCGGCCATGGCCGAAGAACGAAAACTGAAGACCGTGCCCTATGTCCGCGGAGAAGTGGCGGACTGCAACCCCATGCTGCGCGTACACTGGTACTGCGATGCAGACGGCAGCCGCCATACTGTGCAGACCAACCTCATCGGCGCATACAATCTCGCCAACGTCCTTGCGGCCATAACCGCAGGACTGCACTTCGGTGTACAACCGAAGGAAATAGACAATGCCATAGAGGCATACCGCCCCACCAACAGCCGCAGCGAATTCCGCAAAACCGCCTACAACCGTCTGATAGTGGATGCCTACAACGCCAACCCTACCAGCATGGAAGCGGCATTGGACAACTTCCGCCTCGTGCAAGCCGAGAACAAAATGGTCATCCTCGGCGAGATGCGCGAGCTTGGCACCGACAGCGCGGCGGAGCATCAGCGAATCGTCGACATGCTCTCTACAATGCCCCTCAACGAAATATGGCTTGTCGGCAAGGAATTTGCCCGCTGCGACAGTTCCGCCATTACCGTCCCCCTCTCCCTCTTCGACACCGTAGAACAGGTATCGGAAAGGCTGTCCGCATCACATCCTTCCGGACATACCATTCTAATAAAGGGTAGCAACGGAACCGGTCTGTTCCGCCTGCCGCCCATGCTCTGAGGAATATTCAGAAAACGACAGGAATAAAAAGCAACGAGGTCATGCCACAGAGAGCATGACCTCGTTTTCATTTATATCGCGACAAAATCAGAACATTTTACAGGAAATCGCAGACAAGACCGCCACGGAGTATCTGTCACTACCTGGCTGCTATGTAATCCACAATCCAGCGGCCTACCTCGCGAGTGCCGTATTGGTGGGCACCTTCGGCCTGAATTTCGGGAGTACGTACATTGGCGGCCAGGCTGGCATTGACGGCTTCGCGTATCAGGGCACCTTCTTCCGTAAGCCCGAAATGTTCGTAAAGCATGGCTACGGACAATATCTGCGCCAAAGGATTGGCTATGTTCAGTCCTTTTCCCTGAGGCCAGGAGCCGTGGATGGGCTCAAAGACAGGAGTGCTGCTGCCGGTGCTGGCACTGGGAAGCAGGCCCATGGAACCGGTAATAACGGAACCCTCGTCCGTGAGAATATCTCCGAAAGTGTTTTCCGTGACCATGACATCGAAGAAGCCCGGATCCTGAATCATGCGCATGGCGGCATTGTCCACATACATGTAGTCGGTCTGTACATCAGGGTATTCAGGTGCCATTTCCTTTGCCACTTTACGCCACAGACGGCTGGAGGCCAGAACGTTGGCCTTGTCCACAACAGTAAGGTGACGACGACGGCGCATGGCATACTGATAGGCTACGCGCAAGATGCGTTCCACTTCAGGACGGGTATAGTAGTTGGTATCCAAGGCTTCCTCAACGCCCTCGGCATTGATGGATGGTTCCTGCTTTTTGCCGAAATACATGCCTCCTGTCAGTTCCCGTATGCAGACAAAATCCGCTCCACGTACTATCTCGTCTTTCAGCGGAGACTTGTGTATGAGGCAGTCGAATGTCTCCACGGGACGTATGTTCGCATACAGTCCCAACTTCTTGCGCATGGCCAGCAAACCCTGCTCGGGGCGCACCTTGGCCGTCGGGTCATTGTCATATTTCGGATCGCCGACACTGGCAAAGAGTACGGCATCGGCATTGCGACACACATTGAAAGTCTCCTCCGGGAAAGGATCGCCCGTCTCGTCTATGGCATGGGCACCGCAAAGAGCCGTCTCGTAAACCACTTCATGCCCGAATTTGTCTGCCACAGCACTGCACACGGCCACACCCTGCTCCATAATCTCCGGCCCGATACCGTCACCCGGGAGTACTGCTATTTTCAGTTTCATATCTTGTCTCCATTTTTAAATTATAGCCATTACAATACATACCGGCAATGCCCGTGCTCCGTCTCCCATGCCTCGGTAGCGGCGGTATTTTCCAGAAGAAAATCTATGTCGTCCAAGGCGTTCATAAGGCAATATTTCTTATAGCCGTTGATGTCGAACTTCTCGCTGTGCCCTGTGACGATATTGGTGACGGTCTGCGCCGGCACGTCCACCTTCACCTCAGCCTGCGGGTCGGCCTCCACCGTCTCGAAAAGTTCCTGCAGGAAAGCACCGCTAACCACAACCGGAAGCACAAAACAGTTCAACAGATTGTTGCGGTGTATGTCGGCAAAGGAACTGCTTATGACCACACGCACGCCATAGCCGGCAATAGCCCATGCGGCATGCTCACGGCTGGAGCCGGAACCCCAGTTGTAACCGCCTATTATAATCTCATGCACCCCCTTCGCCGGCTTCTCGCAATATCCAGAACGGTTCATCACGAAGTCTGTCACCGGATTACCCTCTGCATCGAACCGCAGGTCGTGCATGAAAGCCTCGCCGAAAAACTCCGGGTCGCACGTTGTAGCGGCCAGATAACGAGCCGGAATGATGAGGTCGGTATTGCAGTTGTCTATACGTACAGGAATACATGTAGACTGTATGATGTCGAATTTCTCTTTAGCCATAGTTCTATAATTTACGCGGATCCGTAATCACACCGGTAACCGCAGATGCTGCCACCACAAGAGGACTGGCCAGAATGGTACGTGCTCCCTGTCCCTGACGCCCCACAAAGTTGCGGTTGCTCGTAGAGATGCACAGCTTGCCTGCCGGCACCTTGTCCGGATTCATGGCCAGACAGGCCGAACAGCCGGGAAGACGCAGTTCAAAACCTGCCTCCTCCAGTATCATGTCTATTCCTTCGTCCATTATCTGCTGTCTCACAAGAGCCGAACCTGGAACCAGCCATGACACCACACCTGGAGCCTTGCGACGGCCTTTCACCACCGAGGCGAAAGCCCTGAAATCCTCTATGCGGCCATTGGTGCAGGCACCCAGAAAACAGTAGTCCACCGGTGTGCCCTCCAGCTTCTGTCCCGGGCGAAACTGCATGTAGTCCAGCATATCCATGAACTGCGCACGGTCGGCCTCCTGTATGTCCTCCAAAGTAGGAATGCATCCGTCTACAGCAATACCGGCACCAGGATTGGTACCGTAGGTGATGCGCGGGGCTATGTCCTCTGCGCGGTACGTCACCTCCTTGTCGAACACCGCATCAGGGTCAGAATACAATTTACGCCACTCATCCACAGCCCTGTGCCACGCCTCGCCCTGCGGTGCATACTCACGGTCGCGAAGATAGGCGAAAGTGGTCTCGTCGGGGGCTATCAGTCCGGCACGGCTGCCCATCTCTATGGACAGGTTGGACAGTGTAAGACGTCCCTCCATGCTCATGGCGCGCACGGCGGAACCGGCATACTCCACGGCATAACCCGTGGCTCCCGACGTTGTCATGCGGGCCATGATATACAGAGCCACATCCTTTGCCGTTGTGCCTTCGGGCAGAGTACCCTCTATGTTTATGCGCATGGTGCGCGGCTTGCTCTGCAATATCGTCTGCGATGCCAGCACCTGTGCCACCTCGCTGGTGCCTATGCCCATGGCAATGGCACCCACGGCACCGTGCGTGGACGTGTGCGAATCGCCGCAGACTATGGTCATTCCCGGCAGCGACAGGGCCTTCTCTGGACCTACGACATGAATGATGCCGTTGTCCTTAGTGCCCATGGCAAAGTGGCGTATGCCGAACTCCGCACAGTTGCGCGCCAGGGTCTCCACCTGATTGCGCCCCACCGGGTCTGCTATGCAGTCCTGCCTGTCCGTGGGCGTATTGTGGTCAGGCATTGCCACTACCTGCCCGGGACGGAACACGCCTATGCCCTTGTCGCGCAACACGTCAAAAGCCTGCGGCGAGGTTACCTCGTGGCAGTACAGACGGTCTATGTACAACTGTGTCGGACCGTCGTCCACACGCTGCACCACGTGTGCATCCCATATCTTGTCGAAAAGCGTCTTCATCCTACTTGAACTTGTTTATACAGTCTATGTATGCCTCCACCGAAGCCGTAACTATGTCGGTATTTGCTCCGAAGCCGTAATAGACATGGCCGTCGTGCTCCACCTGCATGTGCACCTTGCCCATATCGTCCGAACCCTTGCTGATGGCTTGTATGGTAAACTCCTTCAGAGTCATCTCACGCCGTATGACTGTCTTCAGAGCCTTTATGGCGGCATCCACAGGGCCGTTGCCCGTGGCGGCAGCTTCGAACCTCTCGTTCGAAATGAGCAGGCCGATGCTTGCCACGCTCCTGACGCCCATGCCGGTGGTAACCTGCAAATAGTCGAGTTTTATGTTGTGCGTGGCCGAACGTTCGGCACCGGCCAAGACGAGTATGTCGTCGTCGGTGACTTCCTTCTTCTTGTCGGCCAGTTTCAGGAACTCGGCATATACGCTGTCCAGCCTGTCGCCGTCCAGTTCCACACCGTTGACACTGAGACGGTGACGCAAGGCGGCACGCCCGCTGCGTGCCGTCAGCACTATGGCGTTGTCGTCTATACCGACATCCTTAGGATCCATGATCTCGTATGTGCAGGCATTCTTCAGCACGCCGTCCTGATGTATGCCGCTGCTGTGGGCGAAAGCGTTCTTGCCCACCACGGCCTTGTTGGGCTGCACTGGCATGTTCATCAGGCTGCTTACCATGCGGCTCGTCGGATATATCTTGGAAGTGTTGATGTTGGTCTGTATGCCCAGATCAGGATGCGTCCTGAAAATCATAGCCACCTCCTCCAGACTGGTGTTTCCGGCGCGCTCGCCTATACCGTTGATTGTCACCTCCACCTGGCGTGCGCCGTTCAGCACTCCGGCCACGGTGTTGGCGGTGGCCATGCCAAGGTCGTTGTGACAGTGCGTGGAGAGAATGCTCCTGCCGGCGGCAAAGGCATCGACATGCTCGTACAGGTACTTTATCTTCTCGCCATACTCGTATGGAGTGCGGAATCCAGTTGTGTCGGGAATGTTGCACACCGTGGCACCAGCCTTGCAGACAGCCTCTATGACGCGCGCCAGATACTCATTGTCAGTACGTCCCGCATCCTCGGCATAAAACTCCACGTCCTCCACATAACGACGGGCATACTTCACGGCAGCCACGGCACGCTCTATGATCTCATCGGGCGTGCTGTTGAACTTATATTTTATGTGCGACGGGCTGGTTCCGATACCTGTGTGTATGCGCCCTCGCTTGGCATAGCGCAATGCCTCGGCAGCCACATCGATGTCCTTCTCCACGGCACGTGTCAGGGCACATATCGTAGGCCATGTCACCGCCTTGCTTATCTCTATCACGGAATTGAAATCGCCGGGACTGGAAACCGGGAAACCGGCCTCAATGACATCCACGCCAAGAGCCTCCAGCTGACGGGCCACCTGAATCTTTTCGACCGTATTCAACTGGCATCCCGGCACCTGTTCGCCATCACGCAAAGTGGTGTCAAATATAAATAATCTGTCGCTCATGTCTCGTTGTGTGTGTATTTGCGTGAACAAAGTTATTAAAATAAACCGTATGGATATACATATTGCTACTTTTTTTGTCCGATACGGTCTAAAGAACAGCTACATTTATCGCGTACTATCCAAATAAACAGAGCTTCCGTACACGTTTCTCGGAAAATCTATATAATTTTGTAAAGACAATAAGACCACACATTATATATAATATAGGACTTGAGGAAAGAGTGCGTCAGAAGATTGCTTGACACAGGCCTGGATTTTGCCCTGTACAGGTTTCCGGGAGAAAGAGAACCCCATCTGGTAGTACAGGCACAAGGAGAGGCGGGTGTCATGGATATGGCAAAGACATGTCCGGGTGCCCCATACACAGAAGAGCCGTCTGGATTTGTCTTCGCACCATTCATACAGACAGCAAAGATACCGGCTCTGCTGATAAGACCGGATGTAGCCGTCAGCGGGTGGAAACTGATAGACATAGAGTCGCGTGCCCTCGGCAAGGGCAGACGCCAGTCTCTGTCGTCCATAGAGATAGACAACCGCAACGTCTCCATAGACGAGAGCGACGGATACAAGGTGGCTTTCCGTTCTTTCAAATACCAACTGGACAGGGAGAACTATCAGAAACTCGTGCTGTCATTCTCTCAACTGAAAGAATGGGACGGCGCAGACAAAGAGGATGAATATTTCCTCCGCGCAATGGAGCGTTTTCCAGACTCTATGGTGTATCTTGTCTACACACACCGCGGCGGACGCTGGTTCGGCTGTACGCCCGAACTGTTGCTCGAGGGCTACGGAATGAAATGGCATACCATGGCACTGGCCGGCACCCGTACAGAAAAGAGCGGTGAATGGGACGCAAAGAACACCGCCGAACAGCGCATGGTGTCAGACTACATCGAAGGACAGCTTCAGGGACTTGGAGCCAGAATCACACGACAAGGCCCATACACATTCAGGGCTGGCCATCTCTTTCATCTGAGAACAGACTACACGTTCCACCTGCCAAAGGCGACATGTCCCGTTAGAATACTGGATCTGCTGCACCCCACCCCGGCAGTGTGCGGTCTGCCAAAAGAGGAGGCACAGAATTTCATACGTCTTTTCGAACGCAACAAGCGCATGTACTACGGCGGCTATCTCGGCCCACTCAACATTAAAGCGGAGACAAACATATACGTCAACATACGCTGTGCACAGATACGCCCCGGCGGCAAAGCGCTGTTTTTTGCCGGAGGCGGACTGACACGCGTCAGCAATTTCTCCGAAGAAAAGGAGGAGATAATACGAAAACTCGAGACTCTGCCAAAGGCTCTCTCGTAACGAGCCATATATGAGATATGATCAGCTCAAACAAGACAATACAAGAGACGCTTTCCCTGCTACGCGAACACGGTGTGAGTGACTTTGTCCTGTGTCCGGGCAGCCGAAACGCCGGAATAGTACACAGCGTATGCGACATAGAGGATTTCCGCGCGCACACTGCCACCGATGAACGCTGTGCCGGTTTCATGGCCATAGGACTGGCTCTGGCTACCGGCAGAGGCGTGGCAGTAGTGGTAACGAGCGGTTCGGCTCTTGCCAACCTTTACCCCGCCGCCTGCGAGGCTTTTTATCAGCACGTGCCTGTGATCTTTATCTCCGCCGACCGCCCGGCAGAATGGTTAGGACAAATGGACGGGCAGACCATGCCGCAGGACGGAGCATTGGGGAAGATGGTGAAGATGAGCGTGAACCTGCCGGAAGAAAACCTAAGCCATACCAACAGACTTGTCAACGAGGCTCTGCTATGCTGCCTTTTCCGCAAACCGCAAGGCCCGGTACACATCAACATCCCCATAAGCGAGCCTATATACGATTTCCACACTGTCTCCCTGCCTTCCGTAAGAACCATCCGTCTGACAGATGGCATGCAGGAGACGTCTCTCGCGGCTGATGCCGGCAGGGGACGCACCGTCATACTGTGCGGACAGATGCCACCATGTGAGGTGCCGGACAACAGCATCATGGCAGAGACGGCACGCCGCTTCGCCGTCATTGCCGAGAATCTCAGCAACATTTCTCCACAATACCGCACCAACCCATCCCTAATAGACTGGGAGAAGATGGAGCCGGCGGACAGGGTCATCACCATGGGAGGACATATCATCAACAAGGAACTGAAACAGTTTTTCCGCACGCACCGACCGGCAGAGCACTGGCACGTCAGTCCCGACGGTGCTGTGGCCGACATGTTCCGTTGCCAGACAAGAGCCATAAAGGCGGAAACACGGGATTTCCTTGCCACCCTGCTGTCATGCACGCCACCGCAATGCGAAGCCATGTCTCTGCCGCTGCAACAGGTGACCACAGAGGACGAAACGGCCAGAGAAGATTGCAGAATACGTATACTGGAGGACTTCTTCACTCTCCTTCCCAACCATTCGGCGGTACATCTGGCCAACAGTTCCACCGTGCGCCTGGCGCAGGTGGCCATGGACAGAGCCGCACAGAGGAAAGGAGGCATACACACGCCGCAAATTTTCTGCAACCGCGGTATAAACGGTATAGAAGGCTCGCTCTCCGTTGCCACCGGCTATGCACAGGCCATGCCGGAACAGCAAGTGTACGCCTTGACAGGCGACCTGTCCTTTTTCTACGACAGCAATGCTCTGTGGTGCAGCCCCATGCCGGCAAACCTGCGCATAATGGTGCTGAACGACGGACACGGCAGCATCTTCGACACTCTGCCACAACCGCCCGACCCGTGGAAAAGCCGCCATGCCATAACGGGCACGCATTCACTGCGCGCCGAACACATGGCACGGCTGTACGGCATAAGCTACCTTTGCGGCAGAGAGCATCTGGAGGATTTCATCAACACGAAAGACACCGTCATACTGGAAATACTATGAGAGAATGGAAAAAAGTCGGGGAGTTCCGCGAGATACTCCTGGACGAATGGCAGGGCATTGCCCGCATAACGATAAACCGCCCGCACGTGAGAAACGCTTTCACTCCGCTCACCACGCAGGAAATGAGCGATGCACTGCGCTATTGCCGCGACTCGGCCTCGGTGAGGGTGGTGGTGCTGACCGGAGCCGACTCTCCACACAAAGATGGACAGACCCATGCGGAATGGATGCGCACCAACGCTTTCTGCTCCGGCGGTGACATGAACGTGAAAGGACGCGGCGGATACATAGGCGAAGACGGAGTGCCGCATCTCTCTGTGCTGGACGTGCAGAGACAGATACGCTCCATACCAAAACCTGTCATTGCCATGGTCAACGGCTTCGCGGTGGGAGGCGGGCATGTCCTGCATGTCGTATGCGACCTGACCATAGCGTCGGAAAACGCCATGTTCGGTCAGACCGGGCCGCGTGTGGGAAGTTTCGATGCGGGGTTCGGTTCCAGCTATCTGGCACGCATAGTGGGACAGAAGAAGGCTCGCGAGATATGGTTCATGTGCCGGCTCTACACCGCCGCCGAGGCTTTGAAAATGGGACTCGTGAACACTGTGGTGCCGCACGACCGTCTGGAGGACACCACCGTGGAGTGGGCGCAGCAGATGATGAAGCACTCGCCCATAGCCATGCGCATGATAAAGCGCGGACTGAACGCGGAACTGGACGGGCAGGCTGGCATACAGGAACTGGCAGGCGATGCCACCATGCTGTACTACTTCTGCGATGAAGCACAGGAGGGGGGCAAGGCTTTCTTAGAAAAACGCCGCCCGGAATGGGGCGACACATACATTCCATAAGAAGAGAAATACATGAACATCAGCCTTTCGCACCGCACCATGCACTTCAGGCGCCCGGCACGCACAAGCCGTGGCGAATATCTGACTCGCGATGCAATCATCATAACCATACGCGACAAGGAGGGACGGCGCATAGGATTGGGGGAGTGCGCTCCGCTGCCCGACCTCAGTTGCGACCGCGATTCCTATGCACGCATGTCGGACGTGGCACACCTCGTAGAGGAGGCATTGCAAAGCCCTGACTATACGGAGACGCTGCGCCCCTACCCTGCCCTGCTCTTTGCCCTGGAGTCGGCAATGCACGACTACAGACAGACACCGATGCTGTACGACACGCCTTTCGCCCGCTCGGAGACGGGGATACCGCTAAACGGCCTGGTGTGGATGGCAGATTATGATGACATGCTTGCTCAGGTCAAGACCAAACTGTTGCAGGGGTTCCGCTGCATAAAACTGAAGATAGGTGCCATAGACTGGGACGAGGAACTGCGGCTGATACGCACCATACGGTCAAGGTTCGGCAACGGTAATCTGCAACTGCGCGTGGATGCCAACGGGGCATGGACAACAGAAGAGGCCGAGGAGAAAATGACGGTACTGGCTCAGCTGGACATACATTCCATAGAACAGCCCATAGCCCCGTACCAGTGGAAGGACATGGCGCGTCTGTGCCGCATGCAGGATGCCGCACGTGACAAAGGCGGGAAGTTCCTGCCCATAGCTCTGGACGAGGAACTGATCGGTGTAAACAACCCAGAAGAGAAACGCCTGCTGCTCGACACGATACGTCCACAATACATCGTTGTCAAACCCACGCTGCACGGAGGAATGACCGGATCCATGGAATGGGTAAGCGAAGCGCGCAAGCGAGGCATAGGTTCGTGGATGACCAGTGCGCTAGAAGGCAACATAGGACTGCGCAACGTGGCTCTGCTTGCCGCCTGTGTCTACGGCCCGCGCATCACCATGCCGCAGGGGCTTGGCACCGGACAGCTGTACAGCGACAACATAGAGATGGACATGGAACTGCGTGGCTCTGTGATGTGGAGAGCACAGGTGGAGTAGATATGACCCCGGACGAATTTCTTGCACAGTGGCACGACAGCTCCGCCACAATGGAGGTGCGCACCAGCGGAAGTACGGGTGCGCCGAAGTGCATACGTGTGGAGAAGTCGCGCATGACGGCTAGTGCCCGCATGACATGTGATTTCCTGGGACTGCGCAGAGGGGACACGGCTCTGCTGTGCATGCCGGTGGACTACATAGCAGGAAAGATGATGGTGGTGCGGGCAACAGAGCGCGGTCTGCACCTTTTTTGTGTAGAACCCGGCGGACACCCCTTGTGCAGGACAAATATGGATGCCATAGGAAATCCGCCCGTAATAAATCTGGCGGCCATGGTTCCGCTGCAGGTATGGAACACTATGCAGGTTCCGGAAGAGCGTGCCACCCTGTGCCGGACAGTGCGGCATCTTATCATTGGCGGCGGAGCCATACCGACGGAACTGGAAAAGGAACTCGCCCCGCTGCCGCTGAACGTATGGAGCAGCTACGGCATGACGGAGACACTGAGCCACATTGCCCTGCGCCGCATACCCGACACATTCTACACCCCTTTGCCCGGCATAAAGCTGGAACATAACAGCGACGGATGCCTCGTAGTCAATGCCCCCGCACTCTGTCCTCACACCCTAACCACCAACGACATAGTACAGTTTCATCAAGACAACATACGTTTCCGCATCCTCGGTCGCCGCGACAACACAGTATGCTCCGGCGGGATAAAGATTCAGATAGAAGAAGTGGAAGCATGGCTGCAAAGCCTGGGAATGCACGACGTGACAGTAACCTGCCGCCCTGATGCCCGCCTTGGGCAAGCCATCGTCTACCTGACAACGGCAGACATAGACCTATCAGCACTGCGTCTGCCGGCAGAACGTCCCGACAGCCGCTACTGGCTGCCCAGACACATTATAAAGGTAGACGCACTGCCCATGACCGGAACAGGCAAACCGGACAGAGCCGCGGCACGGGAACTGGCATTGCTCCAGACAGCCCCATCGGTCTCCCGTCCTTAGAAGATCCTTATTCAAGGCAATATGTCCTCTCGTTCAGATACTCCCTGAAGGCATAAAGCGGGATGTTCTCTAAATCCGGCCTACACCATATTAATATATCTATGTGATTTCCTCTTCTCAAGGACAGTGGCTTGTATTCCCGAGGACGCGATTTTGTCTTCGGTATGAACGCCTTCAAATGCCATAAACGACACGGGTAATATCATCCTAAACATACTTTAGGCTTATGTGTCACCTACGGGCATACAGATATGATATTGGGGATTTTTGGGGGGATTGAAGCTGTTTCTGCCTATTAAAACAGCATTATATAACTCGGCATACGTTGCATATAATGTTTGTCATAAAATTTTACATTGAGAGTTTGGAACATATCTTCTTTCTTCGTAATTTTGCAACAGACCAAGCCAGTCATGTCGTGGCAGGGCGGGTCAAACAACTTTATGGAATCCTGAGGCTGAGCACTCCATCTGTAAGGACGGCCAAGGGGAAAGGACGTTTTCTAAACGTTACTATCTGCAAGTTCAAACTTCGCAAACTTGAATCCAAGTGCAGGTGTAATGCAACAGGGGCGTCCGCGAGGGTGTATTATATCCCCGTACAATATGTTACAGTCTCTATTCGAGAGATGTACCATTTGTACAGATTTGTTATAATATCACTCGGCGTGGGCTGGCTTGCGTTGCTTATCCTTACTTGGGGGCAATGCGAAGGCCTGAACTTGAGGATAGGCGCGGAGGATTTTACTCCCACGCCCTTTTTTATATCCATACCAGAACCATATCGACAAGGCTGAATGACCGGGAGTTCATAAAACACAGCAAGGAAGCCTGCATAGTGCATGTTATTTACCTAACAACAATTTAACCATTTAACACTATCAACATGAAGAAAATTCTATTCGTGGCGGCAATGGCCGTAAGTTCCCTTTCTATGAGTGCACAGGACATTCTGGTGCGCAAGGGAGGTGACGTGGAAAACGTGAAGGTGCTGGAGGTTACTCCCACCGAAGTGAAATTCAAGAAGTTCAACAACCAGAACGGCCCTACGTTCACAGAACGCCGTTCCAACCTGATTTCTGTGAAGTACGAGAACGGTGAAGTGCAGAAGTTCAACGACGGTCCTGCCATCGTTTCCGGCAGCACAGGCCGCAGCTTTGCTTCCGATGATATGTCTTATTATTCAGACTATGGCACGGACAAAAAGTACACAAACGAAATCAGCCTGTACATTTCCGATCTCTGGGGATTCGGCTATCAGCTCCGCAGGGAGTTCAATCCCTATGTGGCCTGGAACATTGTAGGTATATCCCATATAACGAATTTCGACTGCCCCTTTGACAGCGGCATTCTTAACATCAAAGCTCTTGGTGTGCGCGGCTATACGCCTTCCTATAAGTGGATAAGGGGATATGCCGACCTGAACATGGGTGTGGGCTTGAACTATCACGAGAATTATTGGTATGACGAAACAGATATTGACGTCAACTTCAGTCTGGACTTTGGCTTTGGTGTTCAGGTGCACAAGAATATTGCCTTCGGCTACAATCTCAACTACCTGAGTAACGGAGCATTAGGACACATGGCAAAAATATCTTTCCTGTTCTAAGAAGCGCAAAGGTAAATAACACCAAAACATCAATCAAAGCCCTGACTTTCACAAGCCGGGGCTTTGTCATACCATAACGTTCCTGTAAACATAGTGAAGAATACAACACTAACAGGTGATTACTTCGTTCATAGGTATGTCGTGCTCCTCGGCAGGGAGAGTGCCAAGCAGTTGGAAAGGAAAACAAAGTCCCACTTTGTGTGCGCAGGAAAGCTGTGGCAGCAGACGGTCGTAGTAACC
>CAMWRK010000021.1 GCA_947176655.1 uncultured Prevotellaceae bacterium
GTGCCTGGCGGCAAAAACCTGATAATCCGGTTCGCGGCGGCATCTGTCCGGTTGCGGCAAAGGGAGCGGTTCGAGCAGACGCATGACGGTATGGTGAAGGTCTGTATTGAAATCAGCGAGACGCTCCCAGCGTCGTTCGCGATAAAATGGGCGGAAATCTTCCTCGTAATAGTCAAAATACGGCGTCTGCCTATATGTGGAGACAATAGCGTTCCAATGGCGATGCCGCCAGTTGCCGTGATCGGAAATGAGCACTTCGCCTACAGAAAGACGACCGTGAGGATTGACCACCGGCACGGACAACGCGAGTGCACCGGAAGGCGAATCTATGTAGCAACGGTTTATGGCGAGCTGCCTGCTGTAGACAACGGAAAAATCCGGCTGCACTCCCTCGCGGAGCATGCGGCTGTAATATGCTGTCGAACCTAAATATGCTGTGGTCATAAAGCAAATTTATGACATTCTATCTCTGTTACAAAGAGAATAGCGTCTTTTTGTCCGTCACCGTACCATTATTCGTTAAAAATGACACGCGAGGAAATCAAATTCAAAGAAAATGAGTATCTTTGTGCACATAATATACCTAAGTTAGGAACACATTGTATGTCTGAACTCTGCATCAAACGCATCACCACAAAAAGCGAACTGAAAGACTTTATCCGTTTCAACTACCGCCTCTATAAGGACAGTCCGTATGCCGTACCTGATTTCATGGAGGATACGCTCGATACTTTTGACCACAACAAGAATGCCGCTTTTGAATTTTGCGAGGCAGACTACTTTCTGGCCTATCGGGACGGCAAGATTGTCGGACGCGTGGCAGCCATAATAAACAGCAGGAGTAACAGCAAGTGGAACACACGCATAGTGCGCTTCGGGTGGATAGACTTCGTGGACGACATGGAAGTGAGCCGCAAACTTCTGGAAACCGTCGAGGACTGGGGCAAGGTGCGCGGCATGGACACTATCGTAGGCCCGATGGGATTCACCGACATGGATCAGGAGGGCATGCTGTTCGAAGGGTACGACAAGCCGGGAAACATGTACACCATATACAACTATCCTTACTACAATGATCACATGAAAGCTCTGGGGTATGAGGCAGATGCCGTGTGGGTGGATCGTACCATCTGCATACCCAAACCGGAAGGAGAACATGCCGCCAACCAGCAGAAGTTCTTCCGTGTGGCCAAACTGGTGCAGGACAGGTACGGATTCAAGGTGCACAAGTTCAAATCCAAACGGGAACTCCGTAAAAGCGGATATGCGCTCAAACTGTTCGAGATAATAAACATAGCCTATCAGAATCTGTACGGATACAGCACCATGACGCGCAGACAGATGGAACAATACGTGGACACATACATGCCGTTCATCGACCACAGGCTGATTGCTGTGGTGGACAACAAGGACGGTATGCCGGTAGCGGTAGGTATATGTATGCCCAACCTGACAAAAGCCATACAGAAGGCCCAAGCCAGACTGTTTCCATTCGGATGGTGGCACATGCTCAAAGCTTTGTACTGGAAGAAGAGCAACGTTCTGGATCTTCTGCTGATAGGTACATTGCCGGAATATCAGGACACGGGATGTATAAGCCTGCTGTTCGCAGACCTGATTCCTACGGCACAGGAAATGGGCTTCGACACCGCGGAATGCTGTCCGCAGCTGGAGACAAACAGTAAGGCTCTGAGCGTATGGCGTTCGCTGGACAGCGAGATAACCAAAAGAAGGCACACCTGGAAAAAGGCCATAGAGAACAACAAGGTAAAATAACCTACGGCGGCACACAGAGAAGCTACACACATACTACCTAAACACCATGGAAGAGAGCAAGGAGACAAACTCTGAAAACATAATTTACGACGAGGCGAACATACGCCACCTGTCGGACATGGAACATGTACGAACCAGACCGGGTATGTACATAGGCCGTCTGGGCGACGGACAACAGGCCGAGGACGGCATATATGTCCTGCTGAAAGAGGTCATAGACAACAGCATCGACGAGTTCAAGATGAACGCTGGCAAAAGAATAGAGGTTGAGATACAGGACAACCTCCGCGCATCCATACGCGACTATGGCCGCGGCATCCCGCAGGGCAAGCTGGTGGAGGCTGTCTCCATGCTGAACACGGGCGGCAAATACGACTCGAAGGCGTTCAAGAAGAGCGTAGGACTGAACGGTGTCGGTCTGAAAGCGGTAAACGCGCTGAGCAGCCATTTCGAGGCACATTCCTACAGAGATGGACAGGTAAGAAAAACGGCATTTGAAAAAGGCAATCTCATAAGCGATACAACAGAGGCTTGCGAGGACGAAAGCGGCACATACATATATTTCGAACCGGATCCCACGCTGTTCAAGCACTACAAGTTCCGCGACGCGTTCATAGAAACGATGCTCCGCAACTACACCTACCTGAACACGGGGCTGACAATAATGTACAACGGCAGGCGCATACACTCCAGGGACGGTCTGTCAGACCTGCTGAACGACCGCATGGACTACGAGGCTCTCTATCCTATCTGTCATTTGCGTGGTGAGGACATAGAGATAGCCTTCACGCACACGAAACAGAACGGCGAGGAGTATTATTCATTTGTCAACGGACAACACACGACGCTGGGCGGCACGCATCAGGCTGCGTTCAAGAAGTACATAGCCGAGGTGATAAAGGACTACTCGGGCAAAAACTATGAATACAGCGACATACGCAACGGCATAGTCGCTGCCATAAGCATCAACATACAGGAACCTATGTTCGAGAGCCAGACAAAAGTGAAACTCGGCTCCCAGACTACGGCTCCGGAGGGAGGTATAAGCATAGACAAGTTCATCGGGGACTTCGTAAAGGAACAGGTGGATAACTTCCTGCACAAGAACACCGACATCGCCGACATAATACTGGCCAAGGTGCAGGAGAGCGAGAAAGTGCGCAAGGAGATGGCAGGTGTGGCGAAGAAAGCGCGCGAAATGAGCAAGAAAGCCAACCTGCACAACCGCAAACTGAGGGACTGCAGAGTGCACCTGTCGGACACGAGAGGAACGCAACAGGAGGATTCGTGTATCTTTATCACTGAGGGCGACTCCGCCAGCGGAAGCATAACGAAAAGCCGCGACGTGAACACTCAGGCCGTATTCTCGTTGCGCGGCAAACCGTTGAACTGTTTCGGCATGACCAAGAAGGTGTGCTACGAGAACGAGGAGTTCAATCTGTTGCAGGCCGCACTGAACATAGAGGAGGGACTGGAGGGACTGCGGTACAACAAGGTCATCGTAGCCACGGATGCCGATGTGGACGGCATGCACATCAGATTGCTGATGATAACCTTCTTCCTGCAATTTTTCCCGGACCTGATAAAGAAAGACCACGTGTTCATACTCCAGACACCGCTGTTCCGCGTGCGAAACCGCAAAAGCAAGGTCAGCAAGAAAAAGCTGGAAGCCATAGAGAAGGAACTTGAAGCATACGACAAAGGTACCGATGCTGAAAACATAAACATGGAGGGCACTGACACTCCGCAGCACAAACGGCATATCTCTTTCGGCAGTGATTTCGTGACACAATACTGTTACAGCGAGGAAGAACGGCAACAGGCAATAGCGGATCTGGGGCCTGATCCGGAAATAACACGATTCAAAGGTCTCGGAGAAATCAGTCCGGACGAGTTCCGCAACTTCATCGGTGCCGACATACGTCTGGAGAAGGTGACGCTGAACAAGAGCGACCAGGTGGCGGAGATGCTGGAATATTACATGGGAAAGAACACGATGGAGCGACAGAACTTCATCATAGACAATCTGGTTATCGAAGAGGACTTTGCCGAAGACTATGAATAGAGCCGTATTCCCCGGATCCTTCGATCCCTTTACCATAGGACATGCCAACCTGGTGGACAGAGCCGGCAAACTGTTCGATGAGATTATCGTCGCAGTAGGGTGCAACGAACACAAGGCCGGGTGGTTGCCTGTAGACGAGCGAGTGCGGGCATTGAGAGAATACTACATAGGACGGACTGGCATACGGGTGGAAAGTTACTCAGGGCTTACCGTAGACTTCGCACAAGCTGAGGGTGCGGCGTTCATATTACGCGGCGTGCGTTCGGTAAAGGACTATGAATACGAACTTGGCATAGCGGAAATAAACAGGAGGCTGGCGGACATAGAGACAGTGGTGCTGATGGCAGATCCGTGCATCTCCGACATTTCAAGCAGTGCGTTGCGCGAGCTCCATAACTTCGGACGCGACATATCACCGTGGATTCCACAAGGACTTAATTACAGAATAGAACCAACATGAAGAAGATATTTTCCATTATCCTCGTTCTGTTCATCTGCCTGACTACGGCACACGGACAGAAGAACATAGACGCGCAGATGCGCAAGTTGCTGATATCCACAATGACCATCAATGACCAGTATGTGGACTCCGTAGATACGGAAAAGCTTGTGGAGGATGCCATACGCGGCATGCTGGAGAAACTGGATCCGCATTCGGCATACAGTACTCCCGAACAGACCAAAAGGCTTAACGAGCCTTTGAACGGTTCTTTCGACGGCATAGGTATACAGTTCAACCTGCTGGACGATACGTTGATGGTAATACAGACCATAACGGGCGGACCTGCGGAGAAAGCCGGCATAATGGCAGGGGACCGCATCATCACAGCAGGAGATACGGCCATATCCGGAGTGAAGATGCCACAGGAAGATGTGATGAAGAAACTGCGCGGACCGCGCGGTACAAATGTAAAACTATGCATAATGCGCGAAGGCATAGACGAGATGATATATATAGATGTAACGCGCGACAAGATTCCTCTAAACTCCGTGGATGCAGCTTTCATGGTAACGCCGTGGACTGGTCTGATACGTTTCAGCAACTTCGCTGTGACGACCCACGATGAAGTGGTAGAGGCCATCAACAAGCTCAAGAAGCAGGGAATGCAGAATCTTATCCTTGATCTGACACAGAACGGTGGAGGATACCTGCAGGCTGCTGCGGAAATAGCCGGAGAGTTCCTTACGGAAGACGATATGATAGTATACACCAAAGGCAGAGCCTATCCTCCGCAGTACTTCCGCAGCAAAGGCGGCAACGCCTTCAGCAAAGGCAAAGTGACAGTACTTGTCGACGAGTACACTGCATCGGCTGCCGAAATCCTGGCAGGGGCGATACAAGACCAGGACAGAGGCATCATCGTGGGTCGGCGCACTTTCGGCAAAGGACTTGTGCAGCGTCCCATAAACCTTCCAGACGGCAGCATGATACGCCTGACCATATCGCAATACTATACTCCCAGTGGCCGTTGCATACAAAAGCCTTACGAAAAGGGGAAAGAAAAAGAGTATCACATGGATGTCATAAACCGATTCAACAAAGGAGAACTGACAAATGCCGACAGCATACACTTCCCCGACTCACTGAAATACCAGACTCTGCGCAAAGGGCGTACCGTATATGGAGGAGGAGGAATAATGCCTGACTACTTCGTTCCGCTGGACACAACCAAAAACACCGCGCTGTACCGTAAAATAATGGCAAAGCGCCTACCCGTAAACGAGAACCTGAGATATCTGGCCAAACACCGTGCCGAACTGACAGGGAAGTTCCCCGACTTCAAGAGTTTCCGAAGCAGCTACAAAGTGCCGGAGGAACTGATAGACAATATCTACAGCGAGGCCGGAGAATCGCTGACAAAAAACGTCACGAAGGAAGAGAAAGACAAAACCACGGCTCTGCTCAAACGCATACTGACGGCACTCACTGCACGCGACATGTGGGGCATGGACGAATACTTTGCCATCATATATGAAGACGACGACATTGTGAAAAAGGCCGTACAACTCATGGAGGAAGAATAGCGTATTTTGTAAATCCGCCATGATAACATTCAACACAATAAACACCGACATGCCGGCTCTCGACCAAGAGGCTGTATGTGCATGGATAGAGGAAGTAGCCGCATCCTACGGGAAGTCCATAGACACCATAAACTATGTCTTTGTTGATGACGAGGAAATACTGCGCATAAACCGTCAGTTCATCGGCCACGACTACTACACAGACCACATAGGATTCGACACCAGCCACGGCAACATCCTGTCCGGCGACACATATATATCTATTGACACCGTCCGCACCAACGCCTCTCTGTTCGGCACCGACTACTCAGAAGAGCTGCACCGTGTCATCATACACAGCATCCTGCACCTGTGCGGCATCGCTGACAAGACACCGGCACAACGCCAACTGATGGAACAGGCCGAGAACAAGGCTCTCGCCATACTGCACCCGCTACCGAAGCAATGCCACGGCACGTAAATTCCCGTACTTTCGAGCATACTACGGGATTTTCCACGATGATGGAAAGGTATCGTAGTGTCAACAAGTTTCACCAATCACGGCAACATTCCTGTCTTTCCGACAGGAAGACTGGAGCGTCATCAAGAAGACACTATTGCAGCATCATGATTTACGTGCGCTATCGTCCAGGAAACACAGTAAGATATTGTTTGTCAGAATAAAAAACTTCAACTGGCAGTATCACCCTGTACCAAGCGCAGGCCGTCCTCGGATATGGTTATCAGTCTCTGGCGGTAAAGGTCTCCGACTGCCTTCTTGAATACTTTTTTGCTGACACCGAAAGTAAGGGCTATGTCTTCTGCAGGACTTTTGTCACCCAAAGGGCAATAGCCGGCATGGTCGCGGATATAGTCCAGAAGAATGCTGCTGAAATCGTGCACGCCGTTCTGCCCGTGACGGGAAAGTGCGACATCTATCTTGCCGTCCTCGCGCACCTTATCTATATACGCACGCACGCAATCACCGGTATGCAGGTCGCGGAACACTCCGGAATCGTATATAAGACCCGGCCAGGCGTTGTCTACAATAACCTTGAAACCGAGATCCGTCTTCTGCCACACAAGAGCCTCAACCTCATCTCCAATGCGGTATGGAGGCATGCCGTCACAAAGATAACGTTCCACCTTGGCACTGGCCATGATGCGGCTACTCTCGTCATCAAGATGTATGTGCACTATATAGCTGCGGCCTTTCACCATTTTCATCTTCTGCTCACGAAAAGGCACAAACAGATCCTTGAGCAGTCCCCAGTTGAGAAATGCTCCGAAATTGTTGACCCATGCCACCTCAAGGAAAGCAAAGTCGCCGACCTGTGCCAGCGGTCTGCGCATGGTGGCAATGAGGCGTTCCTCCTGGTCAAGATACAGAAAAACATCAATCTCCGCATACAATGTCACATCCCCCTGCACCTCGTTGGCTGGCAGAAGTATCTCTCCATGTACCGGGCCTCCGTCCAGGTAATAGCCGAAAGGCACTTGTTTGACGACATGCAGTCTGTTTGTCTCTCCTAATTTTATTTCCATTGCGTTACAGTAGTTATGTGTTATGGCTGCTCCACAATCATGCCGTCTTTCATGCGGATGGTACGATCTGTCATGGATGCCAATGTCTCATCGTGCGTGACGATGACGAAAGTCTGACCATATCTGTCCCTGAGGTCAAAAAAGAGCCTGTGCAATTCTTCCTTATTGTTCGTATCGAGGCTGCCGGAAGGCTCATCGGCCAGCACCAGTTCCGGGTCATTCATCAGGGCACGAGCCACAGCCACACGCTGTCTCTCTCCTCCGGAAAGTTCATTGGGTTTGTGTGACGCGCGCTCCGTCAGTCCCATAAAATCAAGCAGTTCCAGTGCGCGAGCCTTAGCCTCACGCTGAGACGTTTTGGCTATATAAGCCGGCATCATCACATTTTCCAATGCCGTAAACTCAGGCAAAAGCTGATGAAACTGAAAAACGAAGCCGATGTGTCTGTTGCGGAAACGCGCCATGCTGTCCGAATCCAGTCCGGTGACATCCTCGCCGGCTATCAACACACGTCCGGCATCGGGCTTGTCCAAAGTGCCGATAATCTGCAGAAGGGTTGTCTTTCCCGCACCGCTTGAACCGACGATGCTCACTACCTCGCCCCGCTCTATCTCCAGGGTGATGCCTTTCAACACCTGCAAAGTGCCGAAACTCTTTCTTATATCTTCTATCCTAATCATGACCTTGGTCGGGATAAAGCAACATGACGCTGGTGTGGCTGAAATATCTGTATATCAGAAGAGGCAGTCCGGCAAAAGAACCTTTGTAGGAGATGTATCCGGGACGGGCTGTGATGAATACTAGCATATCGTCCGAACCAACCTCTCTGGACAGCGAAACTATCCTTGTCCACAACATCATGTCCACATATCTGCTTCTGACAGAAGCATGATGTTTGTCCATGTAAACGCGTATGTTGGGCATAGTGTCCGGATGAGCGTGAAACTCCAGGATACAGCCCAATTGTTCTCCCATACGGCAGATATGCTCCAGCCATTTGTAGAATCCTGCCTCGTATTCGGCCTTTTGCGGAACAGCAACAACCACCTTCCGCAAAGTGCCTGGAGGCACTATCATACGGACGGCCATTATCTCTCTGTTCGTTCCCTCTATGACATGATCTATGACAGGACCGAGACTCGACTTCGGCATACCTGTCGTACGGTCGGTAAGACACACCATAACCTCGCCGCAGTCATACTCGCGGATAGTATGCAGAATGCCTCCAGCCACATTGGTACTGAGACGTGACATCGTCTTCATGTCCACGTTGGCCGACGACGCCACTTCCGCTGCTTCCTCCAAAAGACGGCGCGCCTCGCGATAACCGTCGGCCTCACCGTCATTGTCGTTGAAAGTAACCGTAAGACCCATCAGGCTGTCGGCAATGTGCGTGTTCCTTATCATCAGCGCCAGTTGTGTCAGCAATTTCACGCTGTCAGGCTGGCTGTACGTCACCAGACACTTGCCGTGCCATGCACCCTGGTTCTCCTCTGTATCCATTTCCGTGAGGGCAAGACGGCGTGCACCCTCATTGGTGGCAAAACTGCTGATGATGCAGGAGAACAGTATCAGCATGACGGTTCCGTTGAGAATGGAAGCATCCATCATGCCGACCTTGGGATCGGTACCTATCATCACTATGGCCAAGGCTCCGGCGGCATGGGCATTTGTCAGCCCGAACATCAGCAGGGAACCTCCAGACAATTCCGGATATGCACGGCTCATTATACATGCGGCAGTCCATTTGGATAGAGTGCCCACAAGCACCATAACCACCACAATCCATATAGTATGCATGTCGCTGATCAGAATCCGGAGATCTATAAGCATGCCCACGCCTATCAGGAAATACGGTATAAACAACGCATTGCCCACAAACTGGATATATGACATCAGCGGAGATGTTCGCGGTATCAGCCTGCTGACGGTAAGACCGGCAAGGAAAGCTCCGAGCAATCCCTCCAAGCCGGCAAGCTCAGCCAGTGCGGCACTCAGGAATACCAGAGAGAGAATGAACATGAACTGCATGATGCTGTCATCATATCTGCGCAGGAACCACCGCCCGAGTCTGGGATAAACGTATATGACAAAACCTCCGTAGAGCACACACTTTACAGCGAAGGAGAGCCAGAAAAACCAGTTTGTCTCTTGAATGGCTCCGACCGTAACAGCCGATACCAGCAAGGCGACGAAAAGAGCAACCGCCGTAGCCACCACCGAAACGATGACAACCGGATGACGCGTAAGGCCGAAACGTCCCACGATGGGGTATGTTATCAGTGTATGCGAGGCAAGAATACAGCTAAACAGAACCGATGTGATAATGCCGAAACCAAGCAGATAGCACGAGGCTATAAATGCTGCAACAAAAGGTATGGCATACGTTATGATACCGAAGAGCAGACCTTTGCGCCCGTATTGCTGCACACTGCCCATGTTCATCTCCAATGCGGCAAGGAACATAATGAAATATATTCCCACCTGTCCGAAAATTTCGAAACTCCTGTCTCTCTCTATAATGTCGAATCCATGCTGCCCTATAATAACTCCGGCAAGTATCAGGCCTATGACATTGGGGGTGCGCAGACGGCGCAGAAGAATTGGAGAAAACAGGATAATCACCAGCACCACAAAAAAAATCCACGTCGGGTCTATTATCATAGCCATAGGCGTGTGTATTATGGACATAAGCTGGTGCATACCGTTGATTTTCCGCGCAAAGATAAGGTATTTTGCTGTATTTCTTGGCAAAACCCAACCATAATTTATATTATTTTCCGTAATTTTGCACGAAATTTACAGAATAAATCCAACCAAGGCCACTGGCCATGCCTATGCGGGAACAAGCAGAACGACATGACGCAGAGCCTATCACTAACAGAACAGAGAACGACATGAAAGTAGCTATTGTAGGCGCAAGCGGTGCCGTAGGCCAAGAGTTCCTGCGCGTACTGGACGAGAGACATTTCCCCATCGATGAATTGCTGCTGTTCGGAAGCCAGCGAAGTGCGGGAACAAAATACACATTCCGAGGCAAGGAGATAGAAGTGAAACTGTTGCAGCACAACGATGATTTCAAAGATGTCGACATAGCCTTCACAAGTGCCGGGGGCGGCACCAGCAAGGACTTTGCCGAAACAATCACCAAGCACGGTGCCGTGATGATTGACAACTCCAGTGCTTTCCGTATGGACAGCGATGTACCACTTGTCGTTCCCGAGTGCAATGCATCCGATGCTCTTGACCGCCCGCGCAACATCATCGCCAACCCCAACTGTACCACCATCATGATGGTAGTCGCGCTTCAGGCTCTTGAGAACCTGAGCCACATACGCCGTATACACGTTGCAAGCTATCAGGCAGCAAGCGGTGCCGGTGCGGCAGCCATGGCAGAACTGTACGAACAGTATCGCCAGGTACTGGCCGGAGAGAAAGCTACTGTGGACAAGTTCGCCTACCAGCTCGCATTCAATGTCATTCCCCAGATAGACGTGTTCACGGACAACGGTTATACCAAGGAGGAGATGAAGATGTTCAACGAGACCAAGAAGATAATGCACACCGATGCAGACTGCTCAGCAATGTGCGTGCGCGTCCCCTCTTTGCGTTGCCACTCAGAAGCCATCTGGGCCGAGACGGAACGCCCCGTCAGTGTGGAAGAGTTCCGCGAGGCCGTACGCAACGGCAACGGCCTGCGCCTTCAGGACGACCCGGGGAAGAAGGAATATCCTATGCCCCTGTTCCTTGAGGGCTGCGATGATGTATACGTTGGCCGCATACGCAAAGACCTCACCAACCCAAACGGTCTGACATTCTGGCTTGTCAGCGACCAGATAAAGAAGGGTGCCGCCCTCAATGCCGTACAGATTGCCGAATGGCTCATAGAGAACGACCCCAGATTCAGTAACTGACAACGATATAATATTCTCCTAATAATACGACAAAGAAATGTCCCGCTTTTCATGAAAGGAGCGGGACATTTCTTTGTCGTATGCTGATACGGATGACTTGCAGCCTACTCCCAAGTAGCCGGCACACCGGTGCCGCTCTCGTACCATCGCACCATGTGGAGACGGAACTGTAGGGTGGAATATCCGGGGATTGCACCTTTGCCGGATGCGCCATAGGCCAGGGTGTAAGGCATGAACACCATCCAATCGTCATCCTCGACCATGTACTGGACTGCTGTGCCGAATCCTTCGATGAGATCGCGTATGCTCATCAACTGCGGGACTGCCGTCTCAGGGTTGTAGTCACCATAGTAGCTGGTATCGAACATCTCCTGTACAAGTCCCGTTTCGCTGCCATTACCGGTATAGTTGACCGTAGGCATGAGCCAACCGCGATAGCTGACACGGACAGAGTCGTTGTAGGCAGGAGAGCCCTTGCCCCGGACATCGGCTCCGCGACTGACGATACGCACACATATACTATCTGTAACCGGCCCGGAGGATGTTGCAGTCTTGTACAAAGACTTGTACATGCGCCAGTCACAGTGTTCTTCCCATTCGTCGCCGTGTTCGGCCTTGGCTGTGGCTATGGCGAGACGTGCAGCCTGCACAGTATCCTCGAACCATGCGGCATTACGACTCTGCCAGTCTTCGTACGGGTTGTATTCGTTATTGGTCTCGTTGCACGACATCAGGCAGAAGACGGCGGGAAGCAATATGAACAGATATTTTTTCATCAACTCTACAATTTAACGGCTACTTATGGTTGGAAACGGGGAATGGGAAGCCCCCCCCTGTATATTCCTTAATTTAATCAGAGCAGGCTCTTGAGCAGACCGGTGATGCTGACACGATCCTCAATGATGCCACGAAGCTCCGAAATGTGCACACGGTGCTGTTCCATGCTGTCGCGCTCACGAAGCGTCACGGTGTTGTCCTGCAATGTCTGCTGGTCCACAGTAACGCAATATGGGCATCCGATAGCATCCATACGACGGTAACGCTTGCCTATCTGGTCTTTCTCCTCGTACTTGCAGTTGAAGTGGAAACGCAGTTCGTTCATAATCTCCTGTGCCTTCTCCGGCATACCGTCCTTCTTGGTCAGAGGGAATACGGCCAGCTTCACCGGAGCAAGTGCGGCAGGCAGATGCAACACAGTACGCGTCTGTCCGTCGGGCAACTGCTGTTCCTCATAGCTGTGGCACATGATGGAAAGGAACATACGGTCTACGCCTATGGATGTCTCAATGACATACGGTGTGTATGACTCGTTGGTCTCGGGATCGAAATACTCTATCTTCTTGCCGCTGTAACGTGCATGGCTTGACAGATCGAAATTGGTACGCGAATGTATACCCTCCACCTCCTTGAATCCGAACGGCATGTGAAATTCTATGTCTGTGGCGGCATTGGCATAGTGAGCAAGTTTGTCGTGGTCGTGGAAACGGTAGTTTTCCGCGCCGAATCCCAAAGCCTGATGCCATGCCATGCGGGTCTGCTTCCATTTGGCGAACCAGTCCAATTCGGTACCTGGTTTTACGAAAAACTGCATCTCCATCTGTTCGAACTCGCGCATACGGAAAATGAACTGACGTGCCACTATCTCGTTGCGGAAAGCCTTGCCTATCTGTGCTATGCCGAAAGGCAGTTTCATGCGTCCGGTCTTCTGTACGTTCAGATAGTTGACAAAAATGCCCTGGGCTGTCTCCGGACGCAGATACACGCGGCTAGCCCCCTCTGACGTGGAGCCCATCTCGGTGGAAAACATCAGATTGAACTGGCGAACCTCGGTCCAGTTTCTCGTACCACTTATGGGACATACTATTTCCTCGTCAAGTATTATCTGACGCAATTCTGCCAGATCCCCGTCGTTCAAAGCCCTGGCGAAACGTTCGTGCAGGGCATCGCGCTTCTGCTGGTTCTCCTGGACACGGGCATTGGTGGCACGGAACTCGGCCTCATCGAATGCCTCACCGAAACGCTTGGCGGCCTTCTGCACCTCCTTGTCTATCTTCTCGTCATACTTTGCCAACTGATCCTCTATCAGCACATCGGCACGGTAGCGCTTCTTGCTGTCCTTGTTGTCAATGAGGGGATCGTTGAACGCATCCACGTGGCCGCTGGCCTTCCATACCGTGGGGTGCATGAAGATGGCAGCATCGATACCCACAATATTCTCGTGCAGCAATACCATGGACTGCCACCAATATTGTTTGATATTGTTCTTCAGTTCCACACCGTTCTGGCCATAGTCATATACTGCGCCCAGCCCGTCATATATGTCACTTGAGGGAAACACAAAGCCATACTCCTTGCAATGGGAAATGATTTTCTTGAAAACGTCTTCTTGTTGTGCCATTATAGTAAGTTTTTTCGCGCAAAGTTATGATTTTCCGGACTACTTGCAGCCGGTGTCACGACATTTGTACACACAGGACGAGGCAGCATAGCGAAAAAAAGCCATAAATTTGGCCAAGTCGAAGAAAAAGCGTAGCTTTGCAGGCTGAAATACGCCCTTTTGCCATCCGCAAACGGCATGACATGACTAAGAAAACACAATACTCCGATAATGAGACAACTAAAAATCACCAAGAGCATCACCAGCCGTGACAGCCAGTCACTTGACAAGTATCTTCAGGAAATAGGACGCGAGCAACTTCTCACCGTGGAAGAGGAGGTGGAACTCAGCCAGCGTATCCGCAAGGGCGACCGTCGGGCATTGGACATCTTGGTAAAGAGCAACCTGCGCTTTGTGGTATCCGTAGCCAAGCAGTACCAGAACCAAGGCCTCAGTCTGCCCGACCTTATCAACGAAGGAAACGTAGGTCTGATAAAAGCTGCCGAAAAGTTCGATGAAACCAGAGGATTCAAGTTCATCAGCTACGCAGTATGGTGGATCAGGCAGACCATACTTCAGGCTCTGGCAGAACAGAGCAGAATAGTGCGCCTGCCACTGAACCAGGTCAGTGCCGTCAACAAGATCAGCAAGGCCATCACCAAATTCGAGCAGGAGTTCGAACGCAAACCCAGCCCCGAGGAACTGGCAGAACTTGTCAACGAGGTGCCGGAGAAGATTAACGACAGCCTGCGTGCCAGCGGACGCCACGTCAGTGTCGACGCCCCATTCGTCGAGGGGGAGGACAACAGTCCTCTCGATGTCATGGAGAACACCGACTCACCGGCAGCCGACTACACACTGATAAGCGAGAGCCTGCAACTGGAAATATCCAGAGCATTGGACATTCTGAACGAACGCGAACGCGACATCATAGAGATGAGTTTCGGCATAGCACAACCCGAGATGACACTCGAAGAGATAGGCGACCGCTTCGGACTGACACGCGAACGTGTACGACAAATCCGCGAAAAGGCCATACGCAAACTGCGCAACGCCAACAAGACCAGCATACTGCGTTCCTACCTCGGATAACAGGTCACACAGACAGGACATAACGGCGGGATGCCATGGCAGATATGCATACTGCCATGGCATCCCGCCCTTTTTTTGTACCACCCGAATTGATGTCCGCTCCAGTCCGGTGACATGTGGTTGAATGGCATGGACAACACCCACGTCTTGCCGACGATACATTGCTATAGAAAAAACATTACACGAGCATGGTAACTGACACACCATAACCAATGCCGTAAGCGAAAAGAATCGTACTTTGGAAGCACAGCAGAAGAAGATACGACAGGCCGCAAGGGGCATTACGACATATCACATCATCTGCCGTTCATGCCAGCATATTCGTATACAACTGTATTACAACCCATTATCCACAGCACTCCGGGGACATGAGAGTGCGTCATGCCGTCCTGTAATAGGCATCTCGCATACTCCCGAAAAAGACACCGCGGTCTTCGGGTCGAAAGACCGTGGTCTTAAGCGCGAAGACCG